>CAZVDJ010000224.1:0-6849 GCA_964626245.1 uncultured Gemmatimonadaceae bacterium | reverse complement strand
GTGCGGTTAGTCGCTCAGGTGCGGAGCTAACGCAGGGCAGCCGCCAGCCATCCCTTGGCATTCACCCACTCGCGGCGCACGGTGCGGACGCTGGTCCCCAGCACGCCGGCGGTCTCCGCTTCAGAGAGCCCGATGAAGAATCGGCACTCCACCACCCGCACCAGTCGGGGAGACGTCGCCTGCAGCTGTTCCAGCGCCTCGTCCAGCGCCACCAGCTGTTCGCTCTCGTCGGCCACCAGCTCGATCGCGTCGTGCAACTCGACCGCCTTCCGCATGCCCTCGCGCTTGCGCGCATTGCGGGAGCGGGCGTAGTCCACCAGCACGCGCCGCATCGTGTTGGCCGCCGCCGCAAAGAAGCGCGCACGATCGGCGCCGAATTCCTGCGTGGACTGGGAGAGCTTGAGATACGCCTCGTGCACCAGCGCCGTGGTGGTCAGCGTGTGACCGGAGCGCTCGCGCCCCAGTTGCCGGTGCGCAATGGCGCGCAGCTCATCGTAGAGCAGCGCCACCAGGTCGTCATGGAGATGTGGATCGCCCCGCGTCGAGGCGTCTGCAAGCAGGTCCCTCGTCCGGCGGTCGCGATCGGGGGGAGTCGTGGACTCGGCGAACTCTCTCGGCGCCTCGGGCATGCGCACAACGTATGGGCCCCCGCGAAAAGGGCCAACAGTCGCGTTGCGGCGTGCAGTTGCGACCGCCGGCCCCTCCGCACTCCCCAGGTCAGGCGCCTCGGCGCAGTGGCGGCTCGTGGGTCGCAGGCGCATCGGGACCGTGCTCCGAGTTTCTCCCATCGTGCACCACCCACGGCCGAAACCGAATCGGAACGAAGGGCGCTGCCTTCGGTGGAGCGGGAACGAGCGGAATACCGAGTGGTTCTCGAATCTGCGCGGCGTCCAGGTGGCGCCAGTCGGGCTACCCGTCGGCGTCGAGCTCGGGATCCGGCGTCGAATTGGGAGGTGCGACGCCCGCACGCTTCGCCACGAGGCGCGCGTACAGCTCCACGGCCATCACGTCGTTCCCCGAGTGACGGTGGACCTGGGGGACGCACGTGCGCCGCACTTCCGCCAGCGCCAATCGCTCGTCATACGTGAGCGCCCGAAAGTCAAAGTCCGGCGTCACGACGATGCACTCGCGCTGGTGCACCGTCAACGCCCCGTCCGGATCGGGGTGGTGGTCGCGCCCGGTGCGAGGCTCGTGCGGCTGACGGCGCGCTGGGGGCATGGTGACGTGAAGGGCGTGTAGGGGCAGGTGACCGCCGCACACTGTGCGGTGTGCTGCGAAGACCTGGCGGGGCGGGACCTCGCGGGTGCGGCGCCGGTGGAGGTGCGGCCGTCGACTGTGGAGTGTCCTGCGCCGCCCATGGGGAGGTGTACCCCTCGCGCCATGCTCCGCGCGCGGGCGGTGGAGTGACGTTCTTGGGCTTCATGCGGCGCGCTCGCCGCGGGGAGGGGCGCGCGAGAAGCGCGACCGAGAGAGACACCTGGGCACCGGTCAATCGTCGCCCGGCCGCGGACGCCGCGCCGGCGATGTGGTCAACATGCCTCGAGCCAACTAGTGGAGGATGGGAGATTGCGAGGCATCGACAGGAACCGCCTGAAGGTGCTGCGCCGTGTCCGGGATTTCATCAAGCCGATGGCGGTCGACCACTCGCTCGGCACCGTCCTGGCCGAACTGGAGGCGACCGTCGCGCGAATGACGGCCGAAGCGGAGCGGCAGGAACGCCACCAGCGGCAGGCGAAGTCAACCACGACGAGCATCAGCGCGCTGTCGCAGGAGTCGCGGGATGAGCTGCTGCAGCCGCTTGCGCGACTGATGCGAAAGGTGGCCAGGGGCTCGCAGGTCGACGGAACGCCCATCGAGGTCGCACTCGCGTTGCCACGTGAGCGCGACTATCAGGGGCTCATCTCGGCCGCCAACGCGATCCACGCGCGGGCGCAGCCGCATGAGGCAACGCTCGTGACCACCGGCTTGGCAACGGACCACTTGGCAGAAGTACGGCGAGTCACCGACGCGCTCGAGGACGCGATCGACGCGCGGGCGCACGACTACCTGCATGGGTCGCACGCTCGCACGCTTGGCATCACCGAGGGACGCAACGCCGGCGAGATGGTTCGCCTGATCGACGCCATCCTTCGCCGCAGACTCCGCACGAATCCGGCAATGCGAGCGGCGTGGACGCAGGCCAAGCGGCTTGGGCAGAATGGCGCGGGCGGCGGATGGTCGCGCCCTTCGGCGAGGCCGGATGTGGCCCCTCCTCTCTCGCTCGACGCCGCCGTGTCTGACGACCGAGCGACCAACGCACAAGGACGGGCCGTCTCAGAAGAGCTCGCCGCGCAAATGCTGCGGCAACGCACCGGGGGTGGCGCGAACTCGAGAACCGGAGCGGAGGGGATGCAGACCCTCCCGCTCAGGGCTCAAGCCACGCGAGGTTCTCGCGAGTTCCGCACGCGCCACCATGCGACGATACCGCCCTGCCCAGAGAGGTGGAAACAGGTCAGCGCTTCGCCAGGAGACCGGCCAGACCGTGCGGCTCTTCGTTGCGCCAATGGGACGGGCCCGCGTCGACCGCAACCGCACCTGCGGTAGTCGTTTTTCCTCCCCTGTCGCGCCCGCCCCGGCACCGCTATCGTTGACCTGTCGTCTATCGGATCGCCCCGCGGGCCGCTCATGACCGTCGTGCCCTCCATCAGGCTGCTCGTCGTCGAAGACGATGAGGACAGCGTTGTCATTCTCCGGGAGCTCCTCCTCTCCGCGCGGCATGCACGCTACGAGATCGAGTGGGCCGCCACCTACGACGTCGCGCTGCGGATCCTCGAGGAGGAGCGACACGACCTTTGCCTCTCCGACATCCACCTAGGCGACGGGTCCGGTGTGGAGCTGATCGGCGAGGCGCGCCGGAAGGGCATCGGCCTGCCGTTCCTGCTCATCAGCGGTACGTCGGGCAACCTTCCCACCGACCGCACGCTCATTGAGTCGGGCGCCGAGGATTTCCTCGAGAAACGCCATTTGGCCACGGACTGGCTCGATCGCGGCATTCGCAACGCGATCGAGCGACACCGATTTCGCGAACAACTCGACACGCAGCGGAGAGCGGCAGAAACCAGCGAATCCAGGCTGCGCGACGTCGTCGAGAGCACGCTGGACGGACTCGTTGTCATCGACCCCGACGGCGAAGTGCAGTTCGCCAACTCCGAGGCGCGCGCCCACTGGCTCGCGACGATTCCGCAGATCCTCTCCCCCTCATTCGCAGCTTCACCTCGCGGTCCGTACCGCGAAGTGACCGTCACCGGCGATCGCGGCGAATCGCGAGTCGCGGAGGTACGGTCGACACCGCTCGACTGGAACGGTCGTCCCGCGCAGCTCCTCAACATTCGTGACATCTCGGCGCGTCGGGCGCTCGAGAACCAGCTGCGTCAGGCGCAGAAGATGGAGGCGATCGGACAACTCACGGGCGGCATCGCGCATGACCTGAACAACATCCTCACCGTGATTCGTGCCGGCTTGGGCGTCGTCGAGGTCGATGCCGGTGAGACCGTTCGAGAGGATTTGGCACTCGTCTCCAACGCGGCGGACCGCGCGGCGGCGCTGATTCGCAAGCTGCTCGCGTTCGGGCGTCGCCAAACGTTGGAGATGCGGCAGATCACGCTTCACGATCTCGTCACGGACTTTGTGAGACTCGCTCGGCGCGTCCTTCCAGAGACCATCGAGCTCGAGATCGATGTGCCCGCCGACGCGACCGCCATTCGCGCCGATCGAGGAGCCATGGAGCAGGTGCTGCTCAACCTCCTGACGAACGCACGCGACGCCATGCCGAACGGCGGCCGCCTGAGCATCGCCGCTCGACTGCGGTCGACCGACGATGCGGGCCGCGGATTCGGGAGGGTAGCCATCGACGTGCGCGACACCGGTGCGGGAATGGACGCCGCGACGATCGAGCACATCTTCGAGCCGTTTTTCTCGACAAAACCCGAGGGTCTGGGATCGGGGCTGGGACTGCCGATGGTCTACGGCATCATCCAACAGCACGATGGTGAAATCACGGTGCACAGCACCCCTGGCATCGGCACGACCTTCAGCTTGCTCCTCCCTGCCGTCCCGGCCCCTTCCTCCGCCGAGCCCCGCGCCAGCGAGTCGCCGACCTCTGGCGGACGCGAGACAATCCTGCTCGTGGAAGACGAGCCCGAGGTGCGCAGGCTGGCACGCCGCGTTCTGGAGCGTCACGGCTATCGGGTGCACGAAGCGGCCAACGGCGTGCAAGCGCTGGAACAGTTCGATGCGATGGCGGACGCGGTGCACCTGGTGCTCACCGACATCGTGATGCCCGCGATGGGCGGCATCCAGCTCCGCGACAAGCTGCGCGCGCGCGGATCGGCGGTTCCAATCCTCTTTTCCAGCGGGTTTGCGCAGGACACCTCTGCGCGCCTCGGTGACACGCCGCTCTTGCGGAAGCCTTGGACGGCCGAACAGCTGCTACACGCGGTGCGCGATCTGCTGGACCGCCGAGCCGATCGCGCGGGGACCACCGCTCCGGCGTGATGCGCGACGATTCAGGGCGTCGCCGGGATCGCTTGGCAGCGACGCTTCGTCGCGCGCACGCGGCGCTGACGCTCCTCCTGCTGCTGATCGGATTCCTCGGCCTGGCGGGGTGGTGGTTCGATTGGGCGGCTGTTCGCCAAGGTCCCTTCGGTGGCGCGAGCATCAAGCCGAATACCTCGTTCACCTTCACCCTCATCGCGCTGGCACTGTGGAGCCAGGATCGACCGGAGTCGCTCTCGCGGGCCATCGGGATCGCGTCCCTGGTCCTGACACTGGCCATCGCCGCGCTGACTCTCACGGAGCACCTGACGGGCTGGAGGGCGGGGATCGACGGCGTGCTTCTTCCGGGCGCGATGCAGCGCGACAGCGATGTGCATCGCATGTCGCCGCTCTCCGCCATTGGACTGCTGTTCCTCGCTGGAGGCCAGCTTCTCGATGCGCAACGCCGCGCGCGTGGCCTGGCGCCGGCGCAGATCGGCGCCGTGCTCGCGCTCGTCGTCGGCCTGGTAGGCGTACTCGGATTCCTGTATCGACACGGGGGTTTCGCCTCGCCAGCAGCCACACTCCTTCTGATTCCGCTCCCCACAGCGTTCGGGATCGCGGCGGCTGCGCTCGCGATCATCGTGCGCGACACGGACGGCCGCATCGGGACAGTCTTCGCAGGGGTGGGGACCGCAGGGCGGCAGGCGCGCCTCCTCTTCCTGATCGTCATTCCCGCGGTGATCCTCGCGGTCGCCGTCGTGCGCACGTGGGAGCTACGGGGTCTGCTCGGTAGCGGCGAAGCTGCGCTACTGCGCAGCATCGTGATCTTTCTCCCGCTCATCATCGTCACCTGGCGCGCGTTCGTCGCGCTTAGGCTCGACGAGGCGGCCCTCGAGGCATCCAACCAGCAGCTGCGCGCGACCAATCTCACGCTTGAACGCAAGGTCGACGAGCGCACCAGGAACCTCGTGACCGCCACCGCCGAGGCGCAGCGCACGCGCGCGCAACTGCAGGCGGTTCTCCTGGGCGCCGATGACCAGATCGCCGCTGTCGACACGTCGCTGCGTTATCTCTTCTTCAACCGCAATTTCGCCCGCTTTCTCGAACGCGCGGTAGGCGAGCCGCCACTGCTCGGCACGTCGGTGCGCGAGCAGTTTGGAGCGACCCCCAGCGCGCGCGATGCAGCCGTTGCCCTCTGGGAGCGCGGCCTTGGCGGTGAGAACTTCCACCAGCAGTTCGACGTGCGCCTGTTGGATGACACCCAGGTAGTTGTGGAGCGGGCGGTGAGCCCGGTGCGCGACGAGCGGGGCGACATCATCGGTGCGGTCAGCGTGTTGCGAGACGTCACCGCCAGCCGTCGAGCCCAGGAGCAGATTGCCGCGCGCAACCGCGATCTGGAGACGCTCCTGCACGTGGCCTCACACGACCTCAAGGAGCCGCTTCGGTCCGTCGAGTCGTTCGCGCACCTGCTCGAGACTGGATATCGTGACCACCTCGATGGCCGAGGACACGACTTCGTGCGTCGCATCGCGCGCACCGCCGCACGAATGACGCAGTTGCTCTCCGACGTGACCACCCTCGCCGCCGCGCGTCGTGCCCCGATTCCCGCCGAACCGGTGGAGGGCGGCGCCCTTGTTCGCGAGGTGCTGGCGTCGCTGGAGGCGCCGCTGCGGGAGACCAATGCTCGCGTAGATGTGGCGCCAACGTTTCCCGACGTGTTGTGGGTCGAGCGCACGTGGGCGCGACAGGCACTGTACAACCTGGTGGTCAATGCGCTCAAGTACTCCGCGCCGGGTCATGCTCCCGAGCTGGAGATCGCGGCCGCTGGGCGCGACGGCGAGACGGGGTTCGTCGTGCGCGATCGCGGACGCGGCGTGGCACCCGCCGACCGCGAGCGGATATTCGAGCTCTTCCAGCGCGGCGTCGGGCGCGACGTTCCGGGCACGGGTGCCGGGCTCGCCATCGTGCGTCAGGTCGCCGAGCGGTACGGAGGACACGCATGGGTTGAGGCGCGTGACGGCGGAGGATCCAACTTCTTCTTCACGCTTGGCCGCTTGCGTCCGCGGGCAGACGAGGCGCCATGAGCCCCGATCCAGCGGAGGCGGTGCGCACCGGGACCATACAGTGCCCCCATTGCGGCGCCACCAGCGACGCGCCCATGCCGCGCAATGCCTGTCTCTACTACTACGAATGCCCATCGTGCCGCCGCATGCTCCGGCCGAAGCAGGGTGACTGCTGCGTCTTCTGCTCGTACGGGGATCACGTCTGTCCGCCGAAGGCGACGGAGCAGGCGTGAGCTTTCAGGCTTGGCGTAGGATCCACCGTGCCGCGAGT
>CAZVDJ010000223.1:0-6873 GCA_964626245.1 uncultured Gemmatimonadaceae bacterium | reverse complement strand
CAGTGAACAATCGACTACGAAGCAGCAAATGAGCTCGATACTATTGGCGGCATCCGCGACATCGTGATCCGCGGCTCGGGGTTCGCGTCCACCGCCACGAATACGGTGCGCATCGGCCCGGTCGTGCTGCGCGGCGTGAGGGGCAACGCGGCCGGAACGGAGATTTCCGTCACGGTGCCCACGCGCTACTCCACGAATCAAGAGGCGCCGCCGCGCCCACTCTTCCCCGCGGACTATCCCGTCACGGTGGAGACCGGCGGCCAGACCAGTAACTCGAAGATGCTGAAGGTGCTGCCATGAATCGCGTCCTTTCCTCGCGGGTCACGATTGCCGCTGCCCTCCTCGCGCTGGCGGGCGTCCTTCCGGCCGGCGCGCAGAGCCGGGAGGATGGCAAGGGGCGTGCGGCGCTGCAGAAGGCCTATCGGGAGCAGCGCGCCGACGCTTCGGGGCAGATCCCGGACGACGCGCTGTACAAGGCGTGGCAGGCGGTGCGCGCCATGCCCAACGCTGCTGGCGGGGCGCTGGCCGATGCGAGCTGGCGGTCGTTAGGGCCGGCGGGGCTCTTCATCAACCAGGAGTCGTTCGGTGGGGTCTACGGCGGCGAACTCAAGTCGGGGCGCGTCAACTCCATCGCCTTCCACCCCACCAATGGCAACACGATCTACCTGGGGTCGCAGGGCGGCGTCTGGCGCACCACCACTGGTGGAACGATGTGGTCGGCGCTCACGGACCAGCAGTGCTCGTCATCCATCGGCTCGGTGGTCATCGACCCGGTAAACCCGAACATCATCTACGTGGGAACGGGCGACGCGCGCTCGTTCGTGCAGTCGGGGTGCGGCGTGCTGCGCTCCACCGATGGCGGGAACAACTGGGCGGCGCCGTCCGGGACGGAGATGCTCGGGGCCTACACCTTCCACATGACGGTCGATCGTCGCACGGCGGGGTCGCAGAACAGCACCACGGTGCTGGCGGCCACCAACCGCGGCGTCTACGTCACGGTCAACAGCGGAAGCCAGTGGACGTTGCGCCTGTCGGGATTCGCCACGTCGGTGGTGGGCGATGCGTCGCGTCCCGGTGTCTTCTTCGCGTCGGTGGTGTCGGGCAGCACCAACCCGCGCACGATCATGTACCGCTCCACCGACGGCGGCTTCAACTGGACGCCGTTGCCGGGGGCGCTGCCCGCAGCGACCTTCGCCCGCGTGGAGCTGGCCACCTCGCCCAACGCCCAGGGGATGGTCTTCGCCCTCGTTGGGGACCTGCAGACGCGCGAGTTCCTGGGGCTCTATCGCTGGGACGATGCGCGGCTGCAGTGGACGCGCCTGCCGGCGGCGGGCGTCGTCACGGCAGGCGAGGCATATCCGGCAACCTTCGGGCAGCAGGCCGAGTACGACCTCACCATCGCGGTGGACCCGCGGAACGCCAACCGGATCTGGATTGCCGGCGTGGGGGCCTTCATGTCGGAAGATGGCGGGCAGACCTTCCGGCACACGGCCAAGCACATCCACGTGGACTGGCACGCGATCGCCTTCAACCCCAGCGATCCTGACCAGATGGCGGCGGGCACCGATGGCGGGATCTACCTGTCGCACGATGGCGGACGCACCTGGCGCTCGCGAAACCTGGGGCTGGCCATCACGCAGGTCTACCAGGGGATCTCGGTGCATCCGTCGGGGCTGTGGGTGTACGCCGGCCTGCAGGACAACAACGCGATCTACTACACGGGGTCGTCGGTCTGGGGCAACCTGTCGCTCCTGGGCGACGGCGGCTTCACGGTGCTCAATCGCACCGATCCGTCGACGGTCTGGATCACGCACTCGTTCCTCAACTACGTGATGCGCCAGGCGCGCGGCGTGAAGGAGGATTCGCGCGCGAACGGGATCGTCTTCCAGGACCGGGCCGGGATCCCGCGACCGCTGGCCATGGACCCCGTCTCGCCGTCGACGCTGTACTTCGGCACGCACCGCCTGTACCGCACCACGGACGAGGGGGCCAACTGGAACCTGATCACCGACGACATCACGCGCGGCACGGGCTTCATCACCGCCCTGAGCGTCGCGCCCACCGATTCGCGCGTGATCTGGGTGGGGACGAGTGACGGCGTGCTGGCGGTCTCGAAGGACGCCGGGGCCAGCTGGCTGCGCCTGGTCTTTGCCACCACCCGCAACTTCACGCGCATCGTCATCGATCCGTCCAACGTGAACCACGTCATCGCCACGGCGTCGACGTTAGGCGCGCCGCGCGCCACCGAGACGCTGGACGGCGGCTTCTCCTTCTTCGCGGGGATCGGGGCCAACCTTCCCAACATCCCGGTGCACGTCGGGCTGCAGATCCCCAACTCCAACATCTTCATGGTCGGGACCGACTACGGCGTGCTGCAGACCACGAACGGCGGCGCGAGCTGGACGCAGGGGCCGCTCGGGTTGCCGCTGACGATCATCCACGACCTGCTGTACGTACCGCTGACGGGGACGATCTTCGCCGGCACCTTCGGGCGCGGCGTCTTTGCCTACCGCCCCGGGGTCACGCCGGCGGTACTGCGCGGTGACGTGGACAAGGACGGACGGCTCAGCGCGCAGGATGCGCTGCACATCCAGCAGGCGCTGGTGGGGATCGAGCTCCCGGGTGGGCGATCGGCCTACCCCGAGGGTGATGCCAACTGCGATGGCCGCCTGTCGGCGGTGGACGCGCTGCTGGTCCTGCGCAACGTGGTCGGGCTGCCGAACCCCGGCGCGTGCGTCGGAACGTCGCTGCGCGAGGCGCCAAGCCGCCAGATGCTGCAGCCGGACGCGGCATCGCGCTCGGTGGTGCGAGGTGTCGGGGTAGCCACGGGGCGATAGCCGCGGCACCAGCGACCGCTCGGCGGGGTGACGCGACTAGTCGCCCCGCCGAGTCTTTGCTCGCCGGGCCCGCGGCGTGCCGGGGCGACTGGCGTCGGGCGCCCCGGTGGGGCGCGGCGCATTGCGCCAGATGGTGTCCATGGCCTGTCGCAGCGTCACGAGCCGGGGATCGGAGGGCGTGGCCGCCACCAGGTTCTCTCGCTCGCGCGGATCGGCGACGATGTCGTACAGTTCCTCGCTCCCGTCGCCATTCCGGATGTAGTGCAACGTCCCCTGCACCAGCGACAGCATCGCTCCTTTCTGGATGGGGTCGATGGGGCTGGAAAAGGTGTTGTAGGTCAGCGAGGACAAGAGACCCGCGGATTTCACCTGACGACGCGATCTCAATCGTACCGGAGCGCGCGCATGGGTTCGGTCCGGCTCGCGCGCAGTGCCGGGACCCAGCCGGCACCGAGTGACACCGCGCCCAGCAGCACCATCGCCAGGATGAAGACGAACGGATCGTGACCCTCGAGCCCGAACAGGAGCGAACGGGCGGCGCGCCCCAGTCCATACGCGCCTAACGCGCCCACCAGGGCCCCCACCACGGTGATCACCCCCACCTGCCGCAGCACCATCACCTGCACGCGACGGGCATCGGCGCCCAGCGCCATGCGCACCCCGACCTCACGCGTGCGCTGCGCCACCGAGTAGGCCAGGACGCCGTACAGCCCCACCGCCGCAAGCAGCGTGGCCAGGAGCGCGAATGAAGCCGAGAGGATGGAGATCATCCGGTCCAGGAAGACGTTCTCCTTCACCTGCTGGTCGAGCGTCTTGAGGTCCTGCACGGGGAGGGTGGGATCGATCGCCTTCATGATCCCGGCAACGTTCCCCACCAGCTGCTCGGAGGGAAGCCGGGTGCGCGCGTAGAAGTACATCTGGCCCACGATCCCCTGCTGCCGCCACGGCGAGTAGAAGACCGGCTGCGCGTCCAGCTTCACACTGTTGTACTTCACGTCCGGCACCAGGCCGACGATCTGGATGTCCAGCGAGTCGGCGGTGCGGTCGCGCGCCATGAACTTGCCCACGGCATCATCGCCCAGGCCGAACTTCTTGGCGAACGCGCGGTTCACCACGGCGACGCGCAGTCCCCCCTGCAGGTCCGACTCCAGGATGTCCCGTCCCGCGACCAGCGGGACCCCGAGCATCTGGAAGTAGTTCGCGCCGATGGCGGTCCAGCGCGAGTTGCAGTCGGTGTCGGGCAGGCACTCGAAGCCTTGCACCGAGACATCGTTCCCCCAACTGTCCCCCGAGAGCAGCGGCACCATGGAGCTGGTCACGCCGGTCACCCCCGGGTGCGCGCGCAGCGCCTCCTCGATGCGGGCGTACAGCACCTTGGAGCTCACCGAGTCATAGCCCACGCGAAACGGGGAGATGGAGAAGCTGGCGACATTGCCGGTGCTGATGCCAAGATCGACACGCCCGACGTTGACGAGGCTCTTGAGGAACAGCCCCGCCGAGACGAGCAGCGCCGTGGAGAGCGCGATCTGCGCGGTGACCAGGATGGTGCGGAAGCGCGCGGCCACCTGTCCGCCCGCAATCTGTCCGGCGCCGGCGCGGATGGTGGAGATCAGGTCGCTGCGCGTGGAGTGGAGCGCGGGAAAGAGCCCGAACAGGAGGCCGGTGAGCACCGCCAGCGCGGCGGCGAATCCGAGCACCGACGGCTGCAATGCGAAGGAGAGGGTGGTGCTCGCCTCGGACGGGAGGAGGGACGCGATTCCCTTGAGCGTCCACGTCGCCACCACGATGCTCGCCACTCCCCCCATGGCGGCGAGGACCAGCGACTCGATGATGAGCTGCGTGACCAGGCGCCGCCGTGACGCGCCGAGCGCGAGCCGCACCCCCATCTCGGTGGCGCGGTTCGCCCCGCGCGCGATCAGCAGGTTGGCGATGTTGGCGCACGCGATGAGGAGCACGACACCCGTGATGGCCAGGAGCATGGTGAGGGGAGTGCGCGCCTCGCCCTGCATGGAGCTCTGCCCACGCGCGCCCGGCTCCAGTTCCACCCACTTCTCCTTGAAGCGCTTGAGCGTCTGGTCGCTCATCGTCTGGAGCGGCGCCTCGACGTCGCTGAGGATGGGGGCGATCACGCGATCGAGCCCTGCCTTCGCCGCCTCCATCGTGCTTCCCGGCTTCAGGCGGCCGACGAGATACACCCAATAGTCCTTGCGATTCTCGAGCCCCCGGTAGCCGCCCAGGTACGTGCGACCCTGTATGGGGACGTAGACGAGGGGGCGCGTTCCCGTGGTGGTTCCCTCGAACCCTTCCGGGGTCACCCCGACGATTTCGTAGCTGCGCCCGTTGATGCGGAGCGGCTGGCCGATCGCGTTAGGCGCCCCGCCCATCCGCTCGGTCCAGAAGCGGTAGCCGAGCACGGCGACCATGTTGTCCTTGCCCGGCTCGTTGTCGTCGGGGACGATCAGGCGACCCAATGCGGGCTGCACCCCCAGCGTGCGGAAGTAGTGGCCGGTGACGTACACGCCGTCACCGGTCATCGGCTCGTCGCCCTGCGCAATGCTCACCCCGAAGCTGCGATACCCCGCGATGCCGGCCAGCGCGGACTGCTGCTGTTCGAGGTCGCGGAACATCGGGTAGCTCCAGATGCGCCCCTCGCCGCAGCCGGCCTGGTTGCACGAGTCGCTCCCCTGGATGGGCCCCGGCAGGCGCAGGTTGACCAGTTCGTGCGGCGACGGCACGGGGAGCGGGCGCAGCAGGATCTGGTCGAAGAGCGAGAAGATCGCCGAGTTGGCGCCGATGCCGAGCGCCAGGGAGAGCACGGCGACCGCCGTGACGAACGGCGTCTTGAAGAGGGTGCGGAAGGCGAAGCGGAGATCGCGCATGGGCCGCGGGTACTCGGGTGACGGAGGGGGAGATGACCCGAGTGTGACAGCGGGAAGCGCGCGAGGGTTGGGAGCGTCGGCGTCCCAGCCAGGCGAGTGACGCGCTATCCGGCGCTATCCATGCGAGAGGTGGGACTCGAACCCACACGGGTTTCCCCACGGGCTCCTAAGACCCGCGCGTCTACCATTTCGCCACTCCCGCGAGCGATCGGCGGCGCCAACGGTGCCGGTCACGCCGAAGCATAACGACGCCCCATCGCCCCGAAAAGTTCAGGGCGCCCGGTGAGGGGCGCCCTGGCGTTCGTGCGACCGGCGAACCGCTCGGCAGCTACTCGCCGCCCACCTTCAGCGACACCACGCGCGTGCTCTGCTGCTGCGCGTTGTACACCAGCAGACTGACGTACTCGCCGTTCCGCACCTTCCCCATGACCCCCTGCAGGTCTGCAGTGGTCTTGATGGAACGACGCGGGGCAGGGTAGATGACCTCGACGATCACGTCGATCCCGTTGGGGAAGAAGAGCCCGCGCGCCCCGCCCTGCGGGTCGACATCGGTCACGCGAAGCCCCCGACGCTCCGACGGGATCTTGGCCTGCTGCGCGAACTCCGCACTCACCGGCTCGACCGTGATCCCGAGCTTGCGCGCGTTCATCGAACTCGGCGATGCGGGCGCATCTCCCTCGTCGTTGTCCTCGCGCGCGTTGGCCAGCTCGGTGGGCTCGCTCGGCGCCTCGGCCAGCTTGACGTTGAACGTCTTGCGCTGGCCGTAGCGGAAGACCTCGATCTCCACCGTCTCGCCCGGCTCGTGCGAGCGGATGATGCGCTGCAGCGTCCCCACGCGGTCCGCCTGCTTGCCGTCGGCGCGCAGGATGATGTCTCCTTCCTGCAGGCCGGCCTTCTTCGCGGGGCTGTCGTCGCTGGAGTAGCCGCCCACCTGCACGCCGCGAACCGACGGCAGCTTGGCGGCCGCCGCTTCGGCCGCGGTAACGTCACGAATGCTCACGCCGATCACCGCACGGCGCACGCGCCCATGCTTGACCAGGTCGTTCATCACGTCGCGCGCCAACCCGATGGGAATCGCGAAGCCGTATCCCTGGTAGTAGCCGGTGCGCGTGGCGATGGCCGAGTTGATGCCGATCACCTCACCCCGGATGTTGACG
>CAZVDJ010000222.1:0-6873 GCA_964626245.1 uncultured Gemmatimonadaceae bacterium | reverse complement strand
GGAGCAACGGCCGGCGGCGCCCCCTGGCCGGGGGCTGGATGGGGGTGGAGGTGGGGGTGAGCGAGATGCCGTCGAGCCACTCGACCAGCTCGCGCATGGTCGCGGGGCGCCGCTCCGGCTCGGCGGCCACGCACGACTGGATGAGCGCGGCGAGCGCGGGCGGCAGCTCGCCATGCGTGGCCAGGAGGCGAGTGGCCGCCCCTTCGGCATCGGCGGCTGGGAGCGGGACGCCGGTGAGCACCTCGGTCGCCATCACCCCCCACGCGTAGACGTCGGCGCGCCCGTCCACGTCGGCGGCGCCCACCGCCTGCTCGGGGGCCATGTAGCGGCGCGTGCCTAACGGGAGGCCCGGCGACGTGAGCGACGCCGCCTCCGGCGACTCGTCCAGCAGCTTGGCGATGCCGAAGTCCAGGAGGTAGGCGTGCCCGGCGGTGAGCAGGACGTTCTCGGGCTTGAGGTCGCGGTGCACCACGCCGGCCCCGTGGGCAAAGGCCAGCGCCCCGGCCACGTCGCGCAGGATCCCCATCGCCTCCGCCAGCGGCGGGCGCCCGCGCCGCAGCCGCTCGCGCAGCGTCTCCCCCTCCATCCACGGCATCACGTAGTACAGGAAGCCGTCGGCCTCACCCGAATCGATGAGCGGGACGATGTGCGGGTGCGCGAGCGTGGCAGCGATGCGCACCTCGCGCAGGAACCGCTCGGCGCCGAAGAGGTGGGCAATGGATGGATCGAGCACCTTGATCACGACCGGGCGGTCGTGCTTGCGCTCGTGCGCCCGGAAGACGGTGGCCATGCCGCCGCGGCCGATCTCGCGCTGCAGGGCGTAGCGGCCGTCGAGCGCCACGCCTAACGCTGCCTGCAGCCCGCCGTCCTCGGTCACGGCGGGCGGCAGGTCGAGCACCCCCTGCCGCGCCACAGCCGCCAGCAGCAAGCGCACTTCGTGCGCCAGCGCCGGGTCGGTGGCCTCCTGCGCCTCGAGCCATGCCTCCCGCGCCGCCGTGGGCTGGTCCAGCGCCTCGTCCAGCAGCGCCAGCGCGCGCCGCGCCAGCGTCCCGTCGCTCACCCGCCGCCCTCCCCGCTCTCGTAGAGCTGCCGGTACAGCCACGCGCGTGCCTTGACCCAGTCGCGCTGCACCGTGCGCGTGGTCACTCCCAGCGCCTCGGCGGTCTCCTCCTCGGTAAGGCCGGCGAGGAAGCGGTACTCCACCACCTGGCGCAGCCGGCCGTCCAGTTCACCCAGCTTTTCCAGCGCGTCAAACAGGGCGAGCAACTCCTCGGGTGAGGTGCGGCTGGCACCGTCGCCATCGCCCAGCGTCACGCGAATGGCGCCGGCCCCACGCTTCTGCGCCACGCGACGCCGGGCATGGTCCACCAGCACCTGCCGCATGGCGCGCACGGTGATCCCCAGGAAGTGCGTGCGGTCCACCGCGGGGAGCGCGCGCGCACCGTTGGCACCGGCCAGCCCCAGCCGGAGCCAGGCCTCATGCACCAGGTCGGTAGGGTTGTACGTATGCCCCGGTCGCTCGGCGGCCATCAGGCGGCCGGCGGCGCGTCGCAGCTCCTCGTAGACCAGCGCGAAGAGGCGATCGCCCGCCTGCGCCTCACCGGCGCGCAGGGCAGCCAGGACGCGCGTGATCTCCGTGGACTCCGTCTGGGTCATGGGGCGGTGGGCACTCGCTCGGTGATCGGACAGGGATGTCGTCTTCCCGAGGGACGCTACGCATGGCGGAACGTACCGGGGCTGCACGCGTGGAGCCACCCCGCCCCCGCCTGTCGCTCCATCGCCACACCGGTCATGTCCACACATCCGCACCCCATCGCCCGGCTGCCGATTGCGCGCCCCATGGCGCGCTTGGCCGTGCTCGCTTCGCTCCCGCTCCTCACCACCGCCCCCCTGGCCGCGCAGAGCGGCGGGGCACAACACAACGCGCACGCGGCGCACGGCGGCGGCGCCGCCGCCACCAGGCCCGCGTCGCCCCCCGGAAGCAGCGTCCCGCTCCTGGCCGGCCTGGGAGGCTGGCACCGGGACATTGCCACCAAGGTCGGCCTGGCGCAGCGCTACTTCGACCAGGGGTTGCGGCTGTACTACGCCTTCAATCACGCCGAGTCGGCCCGCGCCTTCCGTGAGGCGCTGCGGCTGGATCCCACCTGCGCGATGTGCGCGTGGGGCGAGGCGATGGCCCTGGGGCCCAACATCAACGCCCCGATGGACAGCGTGGCCGAGCAGGGGGCCATCGTCGCCGCGCGCCGCGCGCTCTCCCTGGTGCAGAAGGCCAGGGTGGACGACGAGGGGCGCCTGCTGGTGCAGGCCGTCGCGGCGCGCTTCCTGGACGAGCGCGCCTCCACCCGCACCGGACGCGATTCGGCATATGCCAGGTCCATGGCCCGGCTTGCCGAGCTGCGGCCTAACGACGTCGACATCCTGGCGCTGGCTGCCGAGGCGCAGATGATCCTGTCGCCGTGGGTCTACTGGGGACGCGACGGGCGCGCGCGCCCCGGAACGCCGACGATCCTCTCCCTGCTGGAGCGTGGCTTGCGGCTGGCGCCCGACCATCCCGGCGCCTGCCACTTCTTCATCCACGCGGTGGAGGCGGCACACCCCACGCGCGCCGTGCGGTGTGCCGAGCGCCTGGCGGCGCTCATGCCGGGGGCCGGGCACATCGTGCACATGCCCGCGCACATCTACATCCGCGTGGGGCGCTGGGCCGACGCCATCGAGGTCAACCAGCACGCGGTGCACGCCGACAACCGGTACTTCGACGGTCCGCACACGCCGGAGTCGGCCTTCTACGAGGCGGCGTATCGCTCGCACAACCATCACTTCCTCGCGCTGGCGGCGGTGATGGCCGGCGCCAGCGCCATGGCGCTCGAGTCGGCGGCCGAAGTGGTGAAGGTCATCACGACCGACCTTGCCCGCGCCGTTCCCATGGTGCAGCCCATGCTGGCCGTTCCCGTGCAGACGCTCGTGACCTTTGGGCGTTGGGACGAGGTGTTGCGCACCCCCATGCCGCCCAGCGACCTGCGCATCGCCTCGGCGCACTTCTGGTATGCGCGCGGCGTTGCCTTCGCGGCCACGGGCCGCACCGCCGAGGCCGAGGCGACGATCGATTCCATTCGTGCGGTGGCCGCCACGTTGCCCCAGGGAGAGCCGCGCATGACGCTCGACATCGCGGCGCTCACGGTGCAGGGAGAACTGGCGCTGCGCACCGGCCGTCCCGCGCAGGCCGTGCAGGCGTTCCGCGAGGCGGTGGCCCTGGAGGACGGCCTGGCGTACATGGAGCCGCCCACCTGGTACTACCCGGTGCGCCACTCGCTGGGCAAGGCGCTGCTGGCGGCCGGGCAGGCGCAAGCCGCCGAGCAGGTCTATCGCACCGACCTGCAGCGCTTTCCCGAGAACGGCTGGTCGCTCAAGGGGCTGGCGTTGTCGCTGGCGGCCCAGGGAAAGGCGGGGGCGGCCGCCAAGGTGGAGCGACGGCTGGCCAAGGCCTGGCGGCTGGCCGACGTGACGATCACGGCATCGCGCTTCTGACAGGGTCGTGAACGAAACGCGCGGGACTCCGGCCTGGCTGGAGTCCCGCGCGTCGTTCGTGTCGCCAGGTGGCGCCGGTGCCTAACGCTACTGGAGGAGCTCCACCGAGATCGGGTACGCGCCCCACGGGCACCAGGTGGCACGCGCCGAGTTGGCGTTGCCGGTGGAGAGGTGGAAGAACTCGTCCACCTGCGCCGCGGTGCGCATGGGACGCCCGTCGCACACCTCCGTGGCCAGGTCGGCGAGCCGCACGGAGTCGGGGAGGAAGTGGAACGGATAGCGCGCATCCACGCCGGCGCCGCGCACGATGGGCCCCACCGGCATGCGCGAGCCGACGCCGGTGCCCACCCGACGCTGCGCCTCGGCGATGGTCGCGGAGTCGCGCACGTGCACGCGCATCGTGTCGGTCAGCTGGTCGAAGGCGAAGGTGATGACGGCGCCGTCGCGCGGCAGCGAAGGGGCGGCGGTATCGTCGCCGCACGCCACCGCCGCCAGCAGGGCGAACGGTAGGAATGATCTGGACCGCATGGAATCTCCTGGGTGTCGGCCCCCCAACAGCGGGAGGCAGGGAGGAATGCGCGGGCAACGTGCTGCGGCCGACAGCGCCAGGCGCCATCGCCGTGGCGGCCCAGCGCGTCGCGCGTCCCGCGCGCCCTGTCGCATCTGACGACGCTCCCGCGCACTTCCTGATAGCAGCACGTACGACACGGCTGCCAACGGTCAGCACACCACAGCGCGACCTCGCGTCGCCCTTCCCTCACCTACCATGCGAACTACCTCCCTGTTCCGGCCGTCCGGAACCGCCGGGGGCGCCGCGCGCGCCGCCCGCATCGCGTTGCCACACCCGGTGCGCGTGTCGCGATCGCGCATCCCGCTGGCACTCCTCGCCTTGTCAGTCGCGGCCGCGTGCGGCCAGGCGCCCGAGCTGGCCAACTCGGCGATGGCGCAACCGGCGGCAACCTCGAGCACGGCACGTCACACGCTCGCCACCGCCCCCGACCAGTTCCTCGACCGAGGCGACGTCACCATCCGCTACCGTATCATCGGGCCGGACAGCGGCACGCCGCTGCTCCTGCTGCACGGCTACACCGACCGCATCGAGATGTGGATCGGCATGGCCGACTCGCTGGCTCGCGACCATCGCGTGATCGTTCCCGACGTGCGCGGCTTTGGCGGCAGCGTCCCCACCGATACCACGGCACCGTACGGCCACGCGATGGTCGAGGACCAGTTCGCGCTGCTCGACGCGCTCGGTGTCCGCCAGGTGCACCTGGTGGGTTACTCGATGGGCGGGATGCTGTCGGCGAACATCGCGGTGCGCGATCCCGCCCGCGTGGCGTCGGCCACCTTCGTGGCGGGGGCGTTCTTCGAGGATTCGGCGGAGACGGCGCGTATCCTGGCACCGTACGTCGCGGCGCTCGACACGGAGGAGGGACTCATCCCCTTCTACCGCTACATCCTCCCCACCTGGCCCGATTCCGTCCTGATCCCGGCGGTGCGACAGTACTTCGCGGACAACGACAAGACCGCGCTCATCCGGTCGGCCAAGGGGTTCCCGTCGCTGGCGCTCGACTGGGCAAGGGTCCGGCAGTCGACGGTCCCGGCGGTGGTCGTGGTCGGGACGAAGGACGCGGTCTACGACCTGAGCCAGCGCATGCGGTCGCGCTGGCCTGGCGTTGGCTACCTGGAGATCGAGGGATCGGACCATGCCGACATCACCATGATGCCGGGGACGATCCAGGCGGTCCGGCAGGCGGTGTCCATGAGTGCCGCCCGCGCCACGGCCGCCTCGGGAGCGAACACGCCGTAGGGGTGGCCGTCGGGTGACGGCGGCGATTGTCACATCCGCATGAAGCGCCGCGCGAGTGGGTCAAATCACCCACGACCCTCTCGCGCGACGCGACGACGTTTCGGGAGCGGCGTGCTAGCACGCGGCGCCGCGTGCCGTCATACACGCCAAACCCGGCCCCCTATATGTCCATGCGAACTGCTTCCATGTCGCCGCCCTGGCGAACGCTGTCGTTGGTTGTGTTTTCCGCTGCGCTGGTCGCCTGTGGGTCGGACAGCGTGGCGCCGATCCCGGCCCCCGGCGAGTCGCTCGCCATCCTCATGCCGGCTGGCGATCAATACGAGGGTGACGACGCCACCTTGCGTGCCGTGCGGCTGACGGCTGGCGGCGACACGATCGGCGTGACCAATGCCGCGTGGTCGGTGAGCGACCCCACGCGCGCCGAGCTGTGGCCCACGGGCGGGGTGACCTTCCTGAAGCCCGGGCAGGTCACGATCACCGCGCGAGTCGGTACCCAGTCGGCCGCTCGACTGATCGACGTCAAGCGCCTCACCGTGCAGCAAGTCACGCTCCTTCCGGCCGGGTTGCAGCTCGCGTTGGGCGAAGTCGCCGTGCTGGGCGTGAAGGTGCAGGGTGAGGGAGGACGCCTGGTCACGGGCCGGGCCGTCACCCTCACGTCCGACAACCCAACGATCGCCAGCATCGACGCCGCCGGCCGCGTGCACGCGAACGCCGCCGGCCGCGCGACGCTGCGCGCCACCGCCGAGGGGGTGAGCGGCACGACCGAGATCGAGGTGCGGGATGCCAACGCCGTCCTGGAGCTGTGGCGCGTGGATGGTGCTCGATTGCCGCTGCGGGTGGCCTCGGACACCGTGACGTGGGATGGCGTACGCGAGTACCACGAGGTCTTCATCGAGTACGGCTCGCTCGCGCTCACCGGCAACCCCACGCCGCGCTACGGCGTCGTGATCCGCTACGTGGAGTACCTGGTCACGGGGCCGGTGGGACAGCGGAACTACCAGCTGCGCAACGCGTGGAGCGAACACGATCGCGGGCTGGTGACGCTGGATGCGCGCGGCGACTACCTCTTCACGTCGGAGTACATCTACCCGCTGCACCACACCGGCATTCCCGACGGCACCGGCGTCCAGATGCGCTTCCGCATTCCCGGCGACGACACGCACCTGCAGCTCGCCTTCCGCAAGCCGCTGTAGCCATCAGGCCAGCACGTCGGCGCTGAGCTGCTCCGGCGGCAACGCGCCGGTCATCACCGCCACGGTGTCGCTCATGCCGATGGCGCGCGGATTCACCACGGCGGCCCGCCGTCCAAGGCGGGCCACGTGGATGCGGTCGGCCACCTGGAAGACGTGCGGCATGTTGTGCGAGATGAGGACGACCGAGAGGCCGCGATCGCGCACGCGGCGGATGAGCTCCAGGACCATCGTCCCTTCCTGCACGCCTAACGCGGCTGTGGGCTCGTCCATGATCACCACATGCCGCGCGAAGGCGGCGCCGCGTGCCACCGCCACGCCCTGCCGCTGTCCCCCCGACAGCGTCTC
>CAZVDJ010000221.1:0-6898 GCA_964626245.1 uncultured Gemmatimonadaceae bacterium | reverse complement strand
CGTCGCGCCGCCCCCGGTGGCGGCGCGCACCCGCGATGGAACGGTCGCGACGTGGTCGATCGCGCACGCTGTCAGGCCACACTGGCGGTTCCTGCGGACAACCGGGCGCCCCAGGCGCCTGCCCGCGCCCACCCTCTCATGCGTCCACCCCACGGCCGCCCTCGAGTCGCGAGGACGAAGCCGCGGGGGGATCTCCGATGAAGCGCGAAATACTCATCAGCTCGACGTCGCGGGAAATCCGCGTCGCCATTCTCGAGGACGACCAGCTCGTTGAACTCCTCGTCGATCGTCCGGAAGCGCGTCGGATGGTCGGCGACATCTACCTCGGCCGGGTGGAGGCGGTGCAGCCCGGCATCCAGGCCGCCTTCGTCGATATCGGGACGGAGAAGAGTGCCTTTCTCCACGCCTCAGACGTCGTGGTGCCCGGCGAGGAGGAGGAGCCCGACGAGGAGGCGGAAGACGGTGATGACGGCGACGATGCCGCCGACTCACCGCGCCGGTCGCGGCGCGCCAAGGCGCCCCCCATCCAGGATGTCCTGAAGAAGGGGGACACCCTCATCGTGCAGGTCTCCAAGGAACCGATCTCCACCAAGGGCCCTCGCGTCACCGCGGAGGTGTCGCTGGCGGGGCGCTTCCTGGTCTACATGCCGCATGCCTCCCGGGTGGGCGTCAGCCGCAAGATCGGCGATCGCACCGAGCGCGCGCGCCTGCGCGAGCAGATCGAGGGGATCCTCCCGGCCAAGTCGGGCGGGGTGATCGTGCGCACCGTGGGCGAGGACGCCACGCCGGAGGCGTTCCAGCGCGAGCTGAACACGCTCATGTCCACGTGGAAGCGCGTGAAGAAGAAGACGACCTTCGTGCGCGCTCCCGTCCAGCTGCACCGCGAGACGTCGCTCACGCGCGGGATCATCCGCGACATCTTCAGCACCAAGGTGGAGTCCATCCAGGTCGACTCCAAGCAGGTCTACAACGAGATCGTGGAGTACCTGAAGGGGATCGCCCCCGAGCTCATCGAGCGCGTGCAGCTCTATGAGGGAAACGTCCCGCTGTTCGACAAGGCGGAGGTCGAGACCGAGATCCGCGACCTGTTCAAGCGGCGGTGTGAGCTGCCGTCGGGCGGCTACCTGATCATCGAGCCCACGGAAGCGCTGGTCTCGATCGACGTGAACTCGGGGCGCTTCACGGGAAAGAAGGATCCCGAGAAGACGATCCTGAAGACCAACATGGAGGCGGCCCGTGAGGTCGCCCGACAGATCCGCCTGCGCGACATGGGGGGGATCATTGTCTGCGACTTCATCGACATGGAGACCAAGTCCAACCGGGACAAGGTGCTCCAGGAGCTGCGGACCCACCTGGGGCGCGACCGGGCCCGCACCAAGGCCTTCCCGGTCTCCGACCTCGGCCTCGTCGAGATGACGCGGCAGCGGGTGCGGCAGAGCCACCTGCAGCAGATGACCGAGGCCTGTCCCACCTGCAACGGGACGGGGCGCGTCTTCACCCCGGAGACGATCGTGCGCCGGGTGGAGCGCTCGGTGAAGCGCATGGCGGTGGAGGGACGCCGGGAGCTGCTGGTGGTCAAGCTGCATCCCGAGGTGGCGCTCTATGTCCTGGACCAGGAAAAGGACTACCTGCGCAAGCTCGAGAAGGCGGCGGGATTCGGGGTGGAGATGCGCGACGACCCGCTCCTGCGTCCGGACGAGTTCAAGCTCGTGGTGAAGGGGGCGGGGCGCGACGTGACGCAGCAGTACTCGGTCGCCTGACCGGGGGGACCGCCCCCCTCGGGCCCTCTCCGAAGGGCCTGGGTGCGCAGGATTGACCGAACCCCATGCCCCGACTACGTTTCGAGGCTCGCGACTTTCGATTATCAGGGACCATGACTTACGCCATCATCCGCACCGGCGGCAAGCAGTATCGGGTTCAGCCCGGGTCGACGCTGCGCATTGCGACGCTCCCCGGCGACGCCGGCGCCGCGGTCGAGTTCAACGAAGTGCTGCTCGGCTCCGACGGCTCCACCGTCCGCACCGGCGTGCCGTACCTCTCCGGTGCCAAGGTGACCGGCGAGATCGTCAAGCATGGCCGCGGCGAGAAGATCGTCGTCTTCAAGTTCAAGCGCCGGAAGAACTACGCCCGCAAGCAGGGGCACCGGCAGGGCTTCACCGAAGTCCGCATCAAGGACATCACGCTCGGCTGACGAGAGGATCCCATGGCACACAAGAAGGGCGTCGGCTCGTCCCGCAACGGGCGCGACAGCAACCCGAAGTACCGCGGCATCAAGAAGTACGGCGGCGAGGCCGTTCGTGCCGGCAACATCATCGTCCGCCAGTGCGGCACCAAGTGGCATCCCGGGCGTAACGTGGGGCTCGGGACCGACTACACCATCTACGCCCTCGTGGACGGCGTGGTCCGCTTTCACCACAAGGACAAGAAGCGGCTGGCCGTGAGCGTCGATCCGTTCCCGGCCGAGGCGGCTCCCGCGGCGTAAGGCAGCCGAAGGAGTCACCGTCTGGCCGCAGAAGAGCTGGCGCCCCCTGCCTGGTGCAGGGGGCGCCTCTTCTTTCTTCACTGGCCGCGCCCGGTGCTCTCCCGATGCGGGCGCCTCGCCTCTCCCGTAACCTTCGAGCGGGCGGTGGCGTACGAGTGAGCAGGAGACCCGCGCGCGAACGCCCGGGTCGGTGACCGCAACAATCAGGTCTCGTGGAGGGGCGCCATGGCGTTGTGGAACAAGCTGCGGACAGAGCTCGACCGAGCCGGGCGAGCGGCGCAGGGGGCGATCGACGAGGGAAAGCTGCGCCTCGAGATCTTTCGCGCCCGCCAGCTGGTCGATCGCGCGGCGCAGTCGCTGGGCTATGCCGTGTATCGGTCGCGCACCGGGATGCAGACGCCCGACGATCACGCGATCGCCAGGCTGGTCGACGCCGTGAGGGAGCGCGAGGTGGAACTCGCGACGTTGGAGGAACGCATGCGGGCGGCAACTGGAGGCGTGCCTCCCCGCGCCGACGGTCCAGTCGCCGACGGTCCACCCACCGACGGTCCACTCGCCGACGGCCCCGCTGCCGACGCGATGGCGCAGCATGATGCGATGCGGGATGCCGCGACGGCGACCGCCTCACAGCCAGCGCCGGACGGCGCGGCCCCCTCGCGCCCGCACGCACCGGCGCCGTAGGGCAATCGGGGTCCATTCCCGACGGGAGCGCGCCGCGGCATGCAGTGGGGGACAAACGACGGGGGAGGGGCCGGCTCGCGGCTCCTCCCCTGTGTCCTTACCTGGTGCGGTAGCCCGATGCCTCAGGGCGTCCGGCGGAAGTCTGGTGGCAGCGTCCTGTAGCGACGCATGAGTTCATCCTGCCGTGACGCACGTTGCACCTCGCGGCCGCGCACGTAGACCCGCTCGGCGCGCGTGTACAGCTCAAAGGGATCACCGCTCCAGATGACGAGCGTCGCGTCGCGCCCTGCCTGCAGCGTCCCCACGCGATCGGCCACGCCGTACATCTCGGCGGGCGTGAGCGTGACGGCGCGCAGCGCCGCGTCCCAGGGCATCCCGAAGGCCACGGCAACGCCCGCCTCGTACTTCACGTTCCGGGCGTTGAAGGCATCGGCCCCGCCGGAGATCACCACGCGCGCTCCCGCACGCTGCAGCAGCGCGGCGTTTTCCTGCCGCGCGCCGAGCGTGGCAAAGTCGCGCGGGATGTTGTTGAGCGCTCCCACGAGCACGTACGCGTTCGCGGCCGCGATGCGATCGGCCACCTGCCACGCCTCGGTCGCCGACGAAAGGGCGATCCGGATGCCGAACTCGCGGCCGATGTCGAGCGCAACGAGCAGGTCGCTCGCGCGGTCGGCCTCGATCGCCAGGGGCAACTCGCCGCGAAGCACCGGCTGCAACGCGTCCAGGTCGGCGGGACGCGCCGCGAGCGGGCGCGAGTTGTTGGCGTCGTAACTGCCGCGACGGCGCGGCCAGTCGCGTGCCTCGGCCAGCACGGCGCGCAGCCGCTGGTAGACCTCGGCGCGCGACGCCCCGCGATCGTTCCCCTTGGCGCCGATGTCCGCAAAGACGGCGGCCGGCCCCTTGAGCAGCATGTCGGCCAGCGTGCCATCACCCAGGGCGACGACGGCGCCCTGGCCCCCGACCAGCCCTCCGCGCGGCACGACCCCCGCGGTGGTGATGCCGTCGTTGCGCGTGACCTGAAGCAGCGCCGACGCCGGGTTGAATCCGTCCCAGACGCGGAGCGAGGGGGTGATCCCGTCACCCAGGCCACGCGCCGACAGGTCGACCGTCTCCTGCACGGCGCCGATCTCGGTGAGCCCCAGCGTGGTCACGGCGTTGAAGATGCCCGGGGTCACCCACTTGCCGCTGGCGTCGATGCGCTGCGCATCGTTGGGAATGGCGACGTTGCTCCCGACGGCGACGATGCGACCGTCGCGCACCAGGACGGTGCCGTTCTCGATGGGGGGCCCGCTGACGGGGAAGACCCTGCCGCCCGTGATGGCGATGACCTGCGCGATTGCACGCCCCGGCGTGAGCAGCTGCGCGGGCAGGGCGACCAGGGCGAGCGCCGCGAGCGCGCGCGCGGTCCGCACGAACCGGGTGCCGCGCGGCGCGATGGTGTGGTAGGGGGTCATGTCAGCGCCTCCCGTCGGTCTCGGGGACGAAGCCCAGCTCGAAGTCGGTGCGCCAGCGCTGCGACGGGTCGAGCCGGTCGAAGAGCAGCGCGCCGTCGATCCAGACCTTCTCGGCGCGGGAATAGATCGAGAACGGGTTGCCGCTCCAGAGCACGACGTCGGCGTTCTTGCCCGGCTCCAGCGAGCCGATGCGATCGTCCAGCCCCAGCGCCCAGGCGGCGTTCATGGTGATCCAGCGGATCGCCTCGTCCTCGGTGACGTTGATGCCTAACGTACGCGCCTCGGCGATCGACTTCGCGGCATCCTGGTTCAGCCGCTGCATCCCGCTCGCGTCGTCGGAGTGGACGATGGCGCGGCCACCCGCGGCGTGCACGAGCGCCAGGTTGGCGCGCACGCCGTCCATCGCCTCGATCTTGAAGCCGCCCCAGTCGGACCAGAGCGACGCCGAGATCCCCTTCTGTGCCAGGATGTCGGCGAGCTTGTAGGCCTCGACGCCGTGATGGAACGAGCGGATCTGGAAGCCGAACTCGTCGGCCACCTCGATTGCCCCTTCCATGTCGTTGGCGGTGTAGCAGTGCCACTGGACCAGGATGTTGCCGCGCAGCACCTCGGCCAAGGTCTCCATGGCCAGGTCGCGCGCCGGCGGCTCCCCCTTGCGGTCGGCCAGCCAGCGGTCCCACCGGCGGCGGTACTGCTCGGCCTGCAGGTATTGCTGGCGCCACCCCGCCACGGTCCCCATGCGCGTGGACGGGCCGCGATTGGCGTACACCCGTTTGGGATTCTCGCCGCAGGCGTGCTTGAGGCCGTAGCGGGCCCCGGGGAACTTCATCCCCCGCACCGTGCGCGACGGGACGACCTTGAGCGTGACGCTGCGTCCACCAATGAGGTTGGCCGATCCGGGAAGGACCTGGATCGTCGTGACGCCGCTGGCCAGCGCGCGCGGGAACTGCGGGTCCTGCGCGTACACCGAATGCTCCGCCCACACGTTCGGCGTGGACGGATTCGTGGCCTCGTTGCCGTCGCTCAGGGCGTCGACGCCGGGTGCCGGGTAGACGCCCAGGTGCGTGTGCGTGTCGATGATCCCCGGGGTGACAAACTTTCCCGTGCCATCCACCACCGCGGCGTCGGCCGGTACGTCCACGTTGTTGCCGATCGCGGCGACCTTGCCGTCACGCAACACGATCGACGCGCCGCGGAGCGTGGGCCCCGCCGCCGTCATGATCGTCGCGTTGCGAATCACCGTGGTGCGCGCCGGAAAGGGGCGATAGCTGCTGGGATAGGGGTCGGCGTTCGGGACGCTGAGCGCCCCGGGGCCGGGTTGCGCGCGCGCGGTGTCCGCGGCGGCCGGAGTGGCGGGCTGCGTGGCGGGAGCCGGGGCGGACGTGGTCCGCGCGGGTGCCTGTGCCGCGCACGCCAGCGCCGACGCCCCAAGCAAGAGCGGTAGGATCGCTCGCATGGTCGAGATGCGTCTCCTGCGGAGTAAGGGGGGAACGAGCGCGCGAAGCTACCCGCGGGCCCGCGCCCGCGCCACGGCGCCCACGACGTCGGGCACATCGGTGCAGACGCCGTCCACGCCGAGCGCTGCGAGTCGGCGGACCGCCTCGGTGTCGTTCACCGTCCACGCGATCACGCGCCCACCCGCTGCGTGGACGTCGTCCACCAGGGCCTCGTCGATCATCTCCCACCACTGCCAGTAGTCGCGTGCGCCGGTCTCGAGAAGTGCGCGTCCCGGGTGCATCAGGTAGCTCGCCGACAGGATCCCGCCCGCGAGGCCGGGGGCGAGCGCACACACTCGCGGCGGCACTCGATGGTCGAACGAGTGGACGGCGCACCGCGACTCGTGCCCGTGAAGGAGAGCCGCCACGAGCGGCTCGATGCCGCGCCCCTTCACCTCGACGTACAGGCGCACGCGGTCCGGGACTTCGGCAAGAACCTCGCGCAGCGTGGCGAGTTCGTACGGCGCCTGCTGGCGGAGCGCACCGAGCGTGTGGGCCGCGATGGCCACGCCTGGCGAGACCGCGGCACCGGTTGCCTCCGCCGCGGGATCGGCACGTGGCGCGAGTTGCGCGTCGTGGTGTACGACGACGATCCCGTCACTCGTGGCGTGGACGTCCAGCTCGATCGCGTCGACTCCGGCGGCCACGGCCAGCCGGAAGCCGGCCAGCGTGTTCTCGCGCGCCTTGCGCGGCATTCCGCGGTGAGCGATGACTTCCACGGCGGCTAGGCGGTGCGGGAGAGTGACGGACCGTCCCCCTGCGGGACGGAAGCCGAGCGGACCGCC
>CAZVDJ010000220.1:0-6928 GCA_964626245.1 uncultured Gemmatimonadaceae bacterium | reverse complement strand
TACCTGCTCAACGTGGGACTCTACATCGGCGATGCGCGCGCGCTGGTGTTGCCCCTCCTCGGCGGCGACGACTCCATCCACGACTGGTGGTACCTCCTGACCGAGTGGGACCTGCTTGCGCGTGACACGGACATTGCCGGTGCCGTGCGTGCCCTCTCGGTCCTCGGCTGGATCGTCTCGGCAGGCGGCGCGCTGGCCTTCGCGCGCGGGGCGGACGCGCCCGAGGGCGAGCAGCCGGTCCCGCAGGTCGTCAGCGCCGGAGGCGCGCCCCCGGCACCTCCGCGTCCCCCCGCGAGTCGCGACTGAGCGGAAGGTCGCCCCACTGCACCAGCCCCACGCCCGCTGCGCGCGCCGCATCCAGGTCGTGCGAGTCGCCCGGGTTGCGCGCCACCAGTTCGATCCCGCGCTCGTGCGCGAACTCCGCCAGCCGCACCAACGACCGAAAGACGTCGGGGAGCGTCCCGGCGCCGTGCACCAGCTCGGGTGCCAGGCGCACGTATGACGGCGACGCGGCCGCCAGCAGTTCCAGCAGCGTCGACGGCCACGTGCCGGCAATCTCCACCAGCGTCACGAGCCTGCCTTCCTGCGCCGCCTGCAGCGAGGCGCGCACCCGTCCGGCGTCGAAGGTGGCCGCCTCCTCCGTGAGGACGAGCATCGTGCGCGAGCGCGAGGTCGCCATGGTCCGCAGCATCGGCACCACGTACGCCTCGAAATCGCGCGCGGTGGCTGCGTCGGTGTAGAGCGCGTAGGCCGACAGCGCCACGCGCCCGCCCCGGTCGGCCAGGACGATGCGGTCGCTGGCGCCGCGCGGTACGCGCACGAGCCACAGCGTCTCCCGCACCAGCGACAGGCGCGGTGCGCGCGGCGACGATCCCTCGAACGGGACACGCATCGTCAGGCGGCGATACACTGGCACAGGTGACGGGCGAGGTGGGTGATGGGGAGGTGTCGGCCGAGCACGTCGTCAAAGGCGACCGGGTTGCCCCGCTCGTCCGTGATGGGGGCGAGCGCGTCGGCCAGCGCGATGAGCCGCATCGAGTCGGCCACGAGGCGCGCGTCACGCGCGAATTCCACCGCGACGGCGTTGTTCGATGGAGTGACGCCGATGACCGCCGCGTCATAGCGCACGTGGTGAATCAGTGCGCGGGCGTCCGACCAGCCGTGGGCGCGATCGACGCGACATCCGCGGAAGGTCAGGTAGTCGCTCAGGCTGGAAAGGACGGCGCGCTCGTCATCAACGATGAGCACGCGAATGCTGGCTGTCGGCACGTCAGTCTCGAAGTCACGGGAAGCGAGACCACGTGGGAAGGCAAGCGATGCGCCAAGTGCCGACGGCCGGCCTGCGATGCAGAAGTTGTTGCAGGGCCTCTACTTGACGGCCGGGCCCGTCACACGTCGTGCGCCGCGCGCTCTCGGGCCGGGACCGGTCGTCTGGATTGTGGAATCACCACGAAGGGGTGATCCAGCGCACGCGGCTACCGGTCGAGCATCCGGTGCACGAGCTGGAGGAACGCCTCCTCGACGTGGTCGCCGCTGCGCGCCGACGTCCGGATCACGGGGAGCCCGCTGGGGCCGTTCGTCTCGAGATACGCGTCGTCCAGCGCCCACGCGTCGGCCAGGTCGCTCTTGTTGAGCAGCAGGAGCGACGGGACGTCGCCCACGGACTCCTCGGCCTCGGCGCGCAGCGACCGGGTGGTCAGGAGCGTCTCGGGGCGTGTGCCGTCGGCCACGTAGATCAACCCCGACGCGCCACGCAGGTAGCTCAGCCGCACCCGCTGGAAGTCGTCCTCGCCCTGCAGGTCCCACAACAGCAGCGAGACGGTGGTATCGCCCACCTCCACGAGCTTGCGGTCGATCTTCACGCCAATCGTCGCCTGGTACTTCTCGGAGAAGATCGACTCCACGAATCGCCGCACGAGGCTCGTCTTGCCAACGGCGGTTGCGCCGAGCATGCACACCTTGCGTTGAACGACGGGCATGTCTGGAGACGGGAGACGAGAGGCCGGAGACGGGAGACGGGAGGGGGGAAGTTACCGTCTGTCGAGGGCGATGCGGAGTCGCACCTTGCGTTGCGTGGGGTCGTCGGTGGAGTCAGGAACGGCGACGATGGTGCGCACGGTGACGCCGCGCGCCTGCAGGGCCTGCCGCATGCGTTCGGCGCGGGCGCGGCGCAACGCAGCGTTGGTGGCCTCGGTGCCGACGCTGTCGGCCGACCCGAGGAGGGTGATGCGCGGCTCGTAGCGCCCCAGTTCGGCGTTGGCCAGGAAGGTGGAGAGGAGCGCGGCCAGCGAGTCGACGCGCGGCAGGTCCGCGGCAACGGGGAGCGTCCCGCCCAGCGGGTAGTCGAAGGCGACCCCCTCGATGGCATCGGCGGCGGCCCGCAGCGCCACCCCCGCCGAGTCGGCCAGTTCCGTCAGGCGCAACGCCCCCACGCCGGGGACGGCGCGTGCCAGCCGCTCGGCCTCGCGCCGCCAGCTGTCCGGTGCCACCCCCGCCACCACCAGGGTGTCTCCCGCCAGCCGCAATGTGACGCTGGCCGGTGGCGACAGCAGCGCGGCGGCCCGCCGCACCACGAACTCCGGGCGTAGCGCCACGTACGGCTCCCACTTGGCCTCCACGCGCGTGGAATCGAGCCCTGCCGCCGCGGCCAGGGCACGGGGATCGCGCGCCAGCGGGTCGCGAAGCCCGGTGACGATGTAGCGCCCCCCCGCGCGCCCCGACGACCCGACCACCACCCCGGGCTCGCGCCGCAGCGCCTCCAGGTAGCCGTCGAAGCGCCGTCCCTCCATCACGCGCGGCACCGCGCACCACCCCACCGCCGCCAGGACCAGCGCCGCCAGCAGCCACGTGCGCCACTGCGCCGAGCCGGCGCGCGCCGGCTGCTGCGACTGCGAGACGAGGCAGCGCTCCAGGATCCCTTCGCGCACCGCGAACGCCACGCCGCTGCCGGCAAACCGCTCCAGCTCATCGGGGTGCGCCAGGTGAAGCTCCTCCACCGCACGTTGCAGCACCTCGCGCAACGCCATGGGCGGCTGCCCGCGAATGACCGCCGCCACCAGGGCCTCGGGGCCGCTCTCGGCCCACACCTTCAGCTCGCCGAGCGCCATGGCATCGAGGCCTTCCTGCTCCGACACCTTGAAGGAATCGCGCGCAAAGTCGCGCAGCGCCGTCATCATCGACGCCACCAGGTCGGGCGAGAGCGCCTGCACCCCCGGCGCGGTGCGGTGGTCGATCAGGAGCCCGGTCTCGCGATGGATCACGAAGAGCTGCTCCACGCGGTACAGGAGCGAGTGCGACAGTACCACCTCGCCGAACGAGCGCCCCGTGCGCATCGCCTCCCAGCGCCAGGCCAGGCCGCGCACCGAGACGGTGTGCTCCAGCGTGGTGTTGAGCGACTGGACCAGCTCGCCCAGCGCGTTGGCGATGGCGCGGCGGATGGCCGGCCCCATCACGGGGAAGATCGCGTCGACCAGCGGTTGCGGGTCGCGCCGCACCGAGGCCTTGATCGCCTCACCCACCACCGGCCCCAGGGCGTCGCCCAGCCGTTCGTCGGAGGTGGCGCGCCGCGTGATCGCCTCGGGGAGGACGCGGGCCACCTCGTCCACATGCAGCGCGGGGTTGGCGAGCGTGCGCTCGAGGGCGCGAATGCGCTCCCGCTCCGGATCGAGCAGGATGGCGCGCAGCTCCTGCAGCCGGTCGCCACCGGCGGCAGCGCCGTCGCGCACGGGCGGCGCGGGGGCGACCTCGCGCTCGGCCATCGGGCGGCCGGCGCCTAACGTTGCTCGCCGTCGCCCGCCAGCTGCTGCGCGAACTCGGCGAACATCGCCGCCAGCGCCGTCCGGTCGGCCTTGGCGCTGCGCAGCTCGAACGCCTCGCGCCGCAGCGCCCCGCTGAGCTCCTGCGTGCGCCGCTCCAGCGATTCGTGCAGCTGGCGGACCTGGTCGTTGAGCGCGTTGCGCAGCTCGCGGTGCTGCTGCGCCACCTGCTCGGCCAGCGTGCTGATGCGGTCGGAGAGCTCGCGGTTCACGTTGGCCGTGGCGTCCATCGCGTCGCGCACGGCCTGCACGCGCTCGCGCTGCTCCGTGGAGAGCGACGACGACAGCGACTCCAGCTCGCCGCGGAAGTACTGCTCCGACGCCGCCAGGCGCCGCTGCACCTCGTCACGCAGCTCGCCCGACTCGCGCAGCAGCCGCTCCTCCAGCCCCACGAACCGCCGGTCGTAGTCGCGCATCTGCGCGCCGAACAGGATGTCGCGGATCTTGTCGACGTTCCCGCTGTCGGCCGGCGCCATCGGCTCGGTCGCGGCGCCATTCAGCATGTCGCTCATCCTCTTCCCGCCCCCGGGCAGCGCGCGTCGCTCCCCGTCGATGTGATGTGAACCCCGCCACCGGGCCCCGCGCCGTGGCGCGCGCCCCGTCACTGCCGCCTTACCGGGCGCGCTCCCGGGGGACAGTGAGCTGCATCGCCTTCAACTTCTGGTAGAGCGTCGAGCGCGGCACCCCCAAACGGGTGGCCGCCTGTTCCACGTGACCGTTCACCGCCTGCAGCACCCGCACGATGTGGCGCCGCTGGACCTCATCCAATGTCAACTCCAGGTCCTGCTCGCCGGAAGGTGCGCCCGCCGCGCTGGCCGGCACCGACTCGAAGCGCAGGTCCTGCGCCCGCAGCTCCTGCCGCGCCGAGAGCAGCGCTCCGCGCTCCAGGACGTTCCGCAGCTCGCGGATGTTCCCCGGCCAGGCGTAGTGCGCCAGCGCGCGCTGCGCGTCGGGCGCCAGCGAGATGTGCGGTCGCCCCAGCTCCATCGCCAGGCGGTCCAGGAGCTGGCGGGCAAGCAGCGGAATGTCCTCCACCCGCTGGCGCAGCGCGGGAACGGTGAGCGGGATGGTACTGATGCGGAAGTAGAGGTCGCTGCGGAAGCGTTGCTCCTGCACCAGCCGCGGGAGCTCCTGGTGCGTCGCGGCAATGAGGCGCAGCTCCACCTGGCGGTCTCGCACCGCCCCCACGCGGCGAAAGGTCTGCTCCTCCAGCACCTTGAGCAGCTTGGGCTGCAGCGCCAGCTCCAGGTCCCCGATCTCGTCCAGGAAGAGCGTCCCGCGGTGCGCCAGCTCCACCAGCCCGGTCTTCTGCGACACCGCGCCGGTAAAGGCGCCGCGCTCGTGACCGAAGAGCTCGGACTCCAGCAGCTCCCGTGGAAGTGAGGCGCAGTTCAGGTCCACGAACGGCTGCTCGGCGCGACGGCCGTGGGTGTGCAGCCATCGCGTCAGGACCCCCTTCCCCGCCCCCGTCTCCCCCAGGATCAGGATGGGGCGGTCGGTCCCGGCCACGCGCTCGGCCTGCTCCCGCAGCGTGCAAATGGCGGGAGACGTCCCGACGAACGGATCGACCGCCACGCGCCGCTGGCGCACCACGCGCGCCTGTTGCTGCTGGCGGTCGCGCTGGCGCTCCAGCGCCCGCTCCAGGACCACCAGCAGGGCGGGGAGCGCCACGGGCTTGGTCAGGAAGTCGTCGGCCCCGCCCTTCATGGCCTGCACCGCCAGTTCCACCGTGCCGTGTCCCGTGAGAATGACCACCGGCACCGCCGCGTTCACGGCCCGCAGGCGCGGCAGGAGCGCCAGGGCGTGGCCGTCGGGGAGCTGGTAGTCGGTCAGGACGATGTCGGGGCGTTCGGCCTGGAAGGCGGCCTCACCCGCGCTGCAGCTGGCGGCCTCCACCAGCGCGTAGCCCTGCCCCTCCAGGAAGTCGCGGATGGCGAAGCGTATCGCCGCGTCATCCTCGATGAGCAGCAGGCGCGTGTGCGGGTCGGGCATCTCGGATCGGTTCGTCAGGGCGTGGCCGGAAGGACGACACATAACGACGCCCCGCCGCCTTCCCGGTTGGTCGCCGTGATCGTTCCCCCGTGATCGTGCACCAGGCGGTGGGCCAGCGCGAGCCCCATTCCCGTCCCACCGGCACGTCGCGAGTAGAACGGCTCGAAGATGCGCGTCGCCTCGCCGTCCGCGAAGCCGGGGCCGCGATCCAGCACCTCGATCGTCACCGCGGGGCGCTCGCCCAGCGTCGCGCGCGCCAGCCGCACCTCCACGGCCTGCGAGCCCGGCGAGTGCTGCACCGCGTTCAGCAGGAGGTTCTGCAGCACCTGCACCGTGCGCTGGCGGTCGGCGAGGAGCCGGGGAAGGTCGGGCGGCCCTTCGAGGGGCGAGAGCGCGACCGATCGTTCGGCGGCGGCCGGGCGCACCTGCTCCACGGCCACCGCCACCAGCTCCTCGGCCGCCGTCGGCTCCAGCGCCAGGACGGCCGGCTTGCCGTAGTCCAGCAGGTCGCGCATCAGCGCCGTCAGCCGCTCCACCTGCGCGCCCAGGACGGGAAAGTAGCGGTGCGCCTCGGGCACCTCGCCCAGGCGCGCGCGCATGGCATCCAGCGTGGAGGAGATGGCAAACAGCGGATTGCGCACCTCGTGCGCCACCGCGGCCACCAGCTCCCCGATGCGCGACAGCGTCTCCTGCCGGCGCAGTGCCTCGTGCAGCGCCAGCGTGCGCTGGTGCGCCACCCGCTCGGCGTGCAGCTGACGGGCCGCCGCCTCGGCACGCAGCCGCTCCGTCACGTCGTGCACGATGAGGTGGACCAGGCGCCGGCCATCGGCGTGCAGCGGGCCGGCGTAGACCTCCACCAGCCGCATCTCGCCCGAGGCGTGCCGGTGCGGAAAGCCCGCGGCGTGCGTCCCCACCTCGGCGGCCATCTCCAGCGTCTGCATCAGCTCGTCCGCGGGCACGTCGGCGAGCGCCGGCAGGGCGCACGCCATGAGCGCGGCGCGCGACACGCCGTAGAAATCGGCGGCGGCGCGATTGGCGTCGACGATGGCCCCCGTCCCGGGGTCGACCACCAGCTGCACCGCCGAGTTCTCCTCGAACAGCTGGCGGTAGCGGTCGTCGAT
>CAZVDJ010000219.1:0-6933 GCA_964626245.1 uncultured Gemmatimonadaceae bacterium | reverse complement strand
CCGCGTTCGCGCCCTCACCGCCGAGGGGTTCTACACCACGGATGAGGGGATGAAGGACATCGGGTACGTGGGCAACGTCGCGCTGCCGTCGTTCGACGGGCCGCCGCCGGAAGTGCTCAAGCACCTGGGGCTGGCGTAGGACACGACGGTCGACGACGGAAGGTCGAGATGGCTTGGCATGTGGCGGGCCGCGCGCTGGGGGTCGCGATCGGCGCCGCCGTGCTGCTGACGGGGCGCGCCACTCAGGCGCAACAACCGGCGACGCTCGGGACGCTCGCGGGGCGCGTCACGACGGTCGACGGGCGGTCCCTGTCCGCTGCAACGATTCGACTTGCGCCTGGCGGCCGCGCCACCCGCAGCGATTCGGCGGGACAATTTCGGCTCACCGCCCTGGCGCCGGCGGTGTATCGGGTGACGGTGGCGCGCGCGGGCTACGTGGGGCGTGAGGTCCCGGTGCGCGTGGGTGCCGGGCAGGCAGTCACGCTGGACGTGGCGCTGACGGCCGCGACAACGACGCTGGGCGAAGTGCGCACCACCGCACGGCGCCCCGGCGGATCGGTGGCGCTGGCCCCGCAGGTCGCCAACGGGATGATCTACGCCGGCACAAAGAACGAGATCGTGCAGGTGGCGGGGCTGGCCGCCAACATCGCCGAGAAGACGGGACGCCAAATCTTTGCGCGTGTCCCGGGGGCGTTCGTCTATGACATGGACGGCTCGGGGAACCAGGTCAACGTGTCGACGCGCGGGCTCGACCCGCATCGGTCGTGGGAGCTCAACGTGCGGCAGGATGGGGTGCTGCTCAACTCCGACATGTACGGCTACCCCGCCAGCCACTACTCCCCTCCCATGGAGGCGATCGAACGCCTGGAGCTCACGCGCGGCACGGCGGCGCTGCAGTACGGATCGCAGTTCGGCGGGCTGCTCAACTACGTCACCAAGGGGGCCCCGGCCAACCGGCGCGCTGCCTTCGAGAGCATCTCGAGCGTGGGGAGCTACGGACTGCGCAGCACCTACAACAGCATTGGCGGCACGGCCGATCGCTGGAGCTACTTCGGCTACCTGAACCTGCGCCGCTCCGACGGGTTCCGCTCCAACGGGACGTCGGACGCCAACGCCGAGTACCTGGCGCTCTCGTTTGCCCCGTCGTCGACGCTCACGCTGCGCGGGCGTGTGGGACACTCGCGCTACGTCTACCGCCTGCCCGGTCCGCTGACCGACGCGCAGTTCAACGCCGACCCGCGCCAGGCGACGCGCAGCCGCAACTACTACAGCCCCGACATCGTCGTCCCGTCGCTCTCCATGGAGTGGCAGCGCCCGGGCGGACTGCGGGTAGCAACATCGGTGTCGGGCGTGTTCGGCCCGCGCAACAGCGTGCAGGTCCTGGGGTTCGGCAACCAGCCTGACACGGCGAATGCCAGCGGTCTCCTTGCCGCACGCCAAGTGGACATCGACCGCTTTCGCAGCCTCACGGTGGAGTCGCGCGCCACGCAGCCGTGGGGCTGGCGTGGCCAGGAACAGGTCCTGGCCTTTGGCCTGGCGCTCGCCTCCAACCGGATGCGCCGCCAGCAGCAAGGCGTGGGGACCCGCGGCGACGACTTCGACCTCACCGTCGGCGCATCTGGATTCCAGCGCGACGTGACCTATCGCACCGAGAATGGCGCGGCGTACCTGGAGAACCTCTTCCGCCTGACGCCGCGCTGGTCGGTGATCCCGGGGATGCGCGTGGAAGTGGGGCGCACGCGGATGAATGGGCGGCTGGCGTACTACGACCCGGACGACACGCCGCGAGCGGTCGATCATCGATACCCCTTGCTCGGCCTGCGCTCCACCTACCAGCTCTCGGCGGCGCACGAGTGGTACGGCGGCTTTTCCCAGTCGTATCGCCCGCAGATCCTCAAGGACGTCCTTCCCAACTCACCGCTCGAACTCACCGACCCCAACCTGCAGGACTCGCGCGGGTGGACGGCGGAGACGGGGATGCGCGGCTCGCTGGGCGCCCGCGTGCGCTACGACGTGACGGCGTTCGAGATGCGCATCGGTGACCGCTTCGGCACGGTGCTGCGCCCGCAAGGGGCGGGGAGCATCCTGTTCCGCACCAACGTGGGCGACAGTCGCACGCGCGGCCTCGAGCTGTCGGCCGATGTCGTGCTGTGGCAGGGCGATGGCGGCGTCGTGCGCGCGTACACGTCAACCGCGTGGTACGATGCGCGCTACACGACCGGGAGTGTTGTGGCTGGCGGACAGAACGTGGCGATCACCGGCCGCCGCGTGGAAAGCGTCCCGAGCCTCACCAGCCGCTCGGGTGTGGCGCTGGAGGGGGACCGGTTCTCGCTGCAGGGGTTGGTGAGCTACGTGGCCGACACGTACGCCGATGCCCTCAATACCCGCGCACCGTCGGCCAACGGCGCCATCGGTCTCGTCCCGCAGTACACGCTGGTCGACCTCAATGGCGGCATCCGCGTCACGCGGCAGGTGCGCGTGCGCGTGGGGGTGAACAACCTCTTGGACCGGATGTACTTCACCAAGCGTCCGCAGTTCTATCCCGGGCCAGGCATCTGGCCCAGCGACGGCCGCTCGCTGCAGGCGTCGCTCGAGCTGTCGTTCTGACTACCTGACTCATCGCCTGGCGCCCGCCGCTCGACGGCTTGGCGCATAACGATTCGCCACCCACCGGCCTCTCATGCTCCTCCGTGTTCGCACCGTTGCCGCGTTCGCCGTGATGCTCGTCGCCTCCCCCGGCTCCACTGCGGCCCAGATCACCACCGCGGAATACGCGGCGCGCCGCCAGGCGCTGGCCGCCCGCATCGACAGCGGAATCGTGCTGGCATTCGGCCGCCGAGAGCCGGTGAACCACTGGCCGCCGTTCTACCAGAACCCCCACTTCCGCTACCTCACGGGCTTCCTGGAATCGAACGCCGCCTTCGTGATGGTGAAGCGCGGCGGGACTGCGAGCAGCACACTCTTCGTGGAGAAGCCGAACGCGCGCACCGCGCTCTACCTGGGCGACCGCAAGACGCTGGCGCAGGTGGGGGAGGAGTTGGGGCTGGCGGCGCGCTACACCGACGACCTGGTGGCGGTCGCCGACTCGCTGGCGCGCACGCGCCTCCCGTTCTACGTGATCACCGATGCCCAGTCGGCCGAGTTCGTCGCCCGCGACTCGCTCTCGTACCAGATGGCCTTCATCGCGGCGTTCCGCCAGAAGCACCGCGACGTGAAGCTGGTGAACGCCACCCCCATGGTGGACCAGATGCGGGGAAGGAAGAGCGAAGCCGAACTCGCGCTCATCGCCAAGGTGGCCGACATCTCGGCACGCGCGCACGAGGAGATCATGCGCGTCATCCGCCCCGGCATGAAGGAGGCCGAGATCCAGGCGGTGATGGAGGCGACCTACCGCAAGCTCGGGGCTGACGGCCCCGGCTACACGTCGATCGTCGGCACCGGCGGCAACTCCACCATCCTGCACTGGCCGGCATCGTTCCGCGAAGCCAAGGCGGGGGAAGTGGTGCTGATGGACGTGGCCGCCTACTACGACGGCTATTCGGCCGACATCACGCGCACCGTCCCGGTGGACGGGGCCTACACCGAGGAAGCGAAGGACGTGTATCGCGTGGTGCTGGAGGCGCAGAAGGCGGCGGAGCGGCAGATCAAGGCGGGGACACCGCGCAACGCACCCACCGACTCGGCGTACGTGGTGCTCAAGGAAGGGCTGGTGAGGCTCGGGCTCATCGAGTCGACCACGGCATCGTTCGACCCGCCGTTCGGCCTGTGCCCGGGGAACTGGGCCAACGCCGATGGCAGTTGCCCGCAGTGGTACCTGTACGTGTACCACGGCTTCATCCACGGCATCGGGCTCGACGTACACGACCCGTCGCAGTTCTCCAACGTCCCGCCCAACCGGTTCCAGGACGGTGACGCCTTCACCATCGAGCCCGGGATCTACGTGCGCGAGGCGGTCTTCCGCGACCTTCCCGACACGCCGCGCAACCGGCAGCTGATCGCGCATGCGAAGGCGGCTGCCGCCAGGTACAAGAACGTCGGCGTGCGCATCGAGGACGATTACCTCATCCGCGACGGAAAGCTGGTGCGGCTGTCGACCTTCGCGCCGCGGGAGATCGAGGAGATCGAGGCGTTGCGGCGGAAGGCGGTGGTGCAGTAGGCGGCGACGAGACGCGGCCGGCCGCGCGGCGAATGCAGGCGCGGGCGCGACAGACCAATCCAAGAGGAGCGGCGCGACGTACCTCCGGTGTACGGCGCGCCGTTCGTCCCTTCGGTGGCGGACGGCGGTCCATCCCATCCCGTTTCCGGAGGCCCTTCATGTCGTCTCGTTTCATCTCGCTGGCTGCCGGCGCCTTGCTCGCGTTCGGCGTCCCCTCGACTGCCCAGGCGCAAGGCGCGGCGTACGCACCGCGGTCGCTCTACGAGCGACTGGGCGGCAAGCCCGCCCTCACCGCCGTCGTCGACGAGTTCGTGGCGCGCGTGGCGGCCGATACGCGCATCAACACGTTCTTCGCGGCCACCGCTGCCGACCCCGCGCGCCTGGCCACCTTCAAGGGACGACTCGTCGACCAGATCTGCGAAGCGTCAGGTGGCCCCTGCAAGTACACGGGGAAGGACATGAAGGCCGCGCACAAGGGGATGGGGATCAGTGGTGCGGACTTTGGCGCGCTGGTGCAGGACCTGGTCGCCGCGCTGGACAAGTTCAAGGTGCCCGAGAAGGAGAAGGGCGAGCTGCTCGGAGCGCTTGGACCCATGCAGCCACAGATCGTCGAGAAGAAGTAACGACCGGTTACGGAGGAGGAGCGCCGCGGCGTGCGACGATGTGTCGCGCGCCGCCTTGTCGTTCATCGTACGGCGAAGGTCAGCGTGGCCCACCGCGACTCGTAGTTCGCCTCGGCGTCTCCCGTCAGGCGCCGCATCTCGATGAACTTGACGAAGTAGCTCCCACGGCGATCGAGCGGAATGCGCGCCACGCCGCGGGCGTCACTCCGCGTGTCCCGCTGCGGTACGCGCCCCTCGGCCGGCGTGCGTCCGCCGAACTGCACGAACTGACCGGAGAGCGGCTTCCCCTCCACGAGCAGCTGCACCTCGAGTACGTCGCCGACCGAACGCGTGTAGGGGTTCTGGAGCGGCACGATCTCCGCCGGGTAGCCCAGCACGGTCGCATGCCCCGAGTCGGGGCGATCGCCGACCGGCACGAGCGACTTCACGTGCTTGTGATAGCGCTCGCGCGATGGTGTGCCGAGCGTGCCATCGCGCCGGCGCGCCGCCAGCTCGTCAGGCACGCCGTCATCTGCCAGGTAGGTGTTGAACTCGTTGGCGCTCAGCCCCAGGACCCTGGGCCGCGTGGAAGCCCCCAGCACGTAGGTGCCGCTCGCCCCCGTGCGCAGGGCGAAGGTGCTCGTGTCACCGGCCACTCCCCAGAGTGCGGTATCGAGCGCCACGCGGCCGCCAGGTGACACGATGGCCACGTCGAGCAGGCGGTCGCGCGTGATGGAGTTCTCGCTGCGCGAGAAGGTCCCGTTGAGCAGCCGCACCAGGACCGTGCTGTTGGGCACCGCAAAGTGCGTTGCCGGGCGCAGGAACATGTCGTGCGCCGCCAGGACGCCGCTGCCGACGAGGAGGGCGGCGAGCGCAAGCAGCGAGGCGCGGAGGAACCGGGGAAGGCGCATGGGCCGCGGCGATGGACGTTGGACGGGACGAAACTACCAGCGGGGAGCGCGTCGGTCGACGGGCCCCCCGCGGCGGTTGGCCCATCCGGGCGAAGCGACTACTGCCACCCGATGCTCAGCCGCAGCTGCCGCGGCTCCACCGGGTGAAAGTGGATGTCCTCCACACCGCCCGCCGGCTCGCCCGGCAGGCGCGAGGCGTAGTAGTACTGGATATCGCTGGCCCGCGAACCGAACAGGTTGAGGACGCTCAGCTGCAACTGCACGCCGGCCACGCGCATCCCGGCGGCGGCGTTCACGAGCGTGGTCGCCCGTGCGCGGACGCTGTTGTCCTCGATGAGCGGGTATGCGCCGAAGTGCCGCAGCCGCACGGCGGCGAATGGCCCAGTGGCCGACGGCGACCAGGTGGCCCCCGCCGCCACCACGCGCTCCAGCGCGCCGGGAATGCGATCGGCGCCAGCCTCGACGCCGCGCAGCCGCGCGTAGGCCAGCGAGAGGTCGGCGTCCAGCGCAAGCTGCGGCACGGGACGGTAGTAGTTGGCCACGGTGATGCCGCGACGCTGGCTGCCATCGGTGGGCTCGGTGGTGCCACCATCGCCCACAAAGAGGAGTTCGCTGTCGAGCGACAGCGCCCACAACGCAACCGTGGTGCGCCAGGCGGGCGCCGGCGACAGGCGCAGCCCCAGCTCTCCCCCGCGTGAGCGCACCAGCGGGTCCACGCGCGACGCCGGCTCTCCCGTGTTGGGGTCGATGGTGATGACCGTGCCGCGTGCATCGTTGCTGTGGTAGCCGAAGCCGCCGCTCACGTACAGCTCCGACGTCGCGCTCGGCACGAAGACGAGCGAGGCCTTGGGGCTCACGATCGCCGCGCTGCGCCGCCCGCCATTCCCGGGAAGCCCACTGCGCACGTCGAAGGCATGGGCATCCACGCGCACACCGGTCACCGTGCGCAGCCGAGGATGCCAGCGCGATTCGCCCTCGACGTACAGCCCTGTGGCCCCCTGCGTCACGTCGTCCTGGCGAACCGTCCCCGTACGGCGGCGCTGCTGCGTGCGGTGCAGGCCGATGTCGTCGATCAGGTCGCTGCGGTGCTGCACGCCGACGGTGGCCAGGTGCTCCACCGCGCCGACCGCGAACTGCTGCCGGTGCGAGGCGTCGAGCCCCAGCGTGACGCGCGACTCGCGCTGGTTGAACTGGTCGCCCTGCACCCCGTTCTCCAGCAGGTTCGTGAAGTTCGAATACAAGTCGAGCGACGAGGCGACGCCGT
>CAZVDJ010000218.1:5885-6947 GCA_964626245.1 uncultured Gemmatimonadaceae bacterium | reverse complement strand
GAACTCCTGCCGCCCGAGCGGCAGGCCGTCGCCATCGAAGGGCTGGGCGCGCACCATCGGGTCGAACGGGTCGGCGTAGATGTTGATGCGTTCGTCCAGGATCTTCTCGCCGATCTTCGTTCCGCCCCCCTGCTTCACGAAGGGGGACCTCCCCTCGTCGGTGGAGCGGGCATCGGCGTAGAAGCCGATGAGCTGGCACAGGTCGCCCACCGCCTGTGGCTCCATGATCACCGTGTAGCGTCCCGGCTCGATGGCCACCGGACTGCGTGACGCGCGCGCCTTCTCGATGGCGCGGCGGCTCACCGCCGCGAAGTCGACCTGGCGGGCATCGTTATGCTCGGCGCCTGCCCACCCCGAGCCGGTGCCGTCCTTCGTGCGCACCGTGACCGTGTAGTTGCTGCTGGTGCCGCGGTGATAGGCGAAGAGGCCGGTGGAGGTGCCGTAGGCGGTGAAGAAGGTGCGGTTCTCGAGGTAGCCCGCGGCGGTGAGGTCGCCGGCGGTGCGGCACGGCTCCAGCGCCGTGAGGGCGACCTTGGCCCGGTCCTCGGCGCTCATGCCGGCCACCGACGGGAAGAAGGCCTCGACGGCCTTGTACTGCTGCGGCGGGAGGAGCGGCATCGCCTCGGGGTCGTCAGGCGCAAGCCGGGCCAGCTTCTCCGACTTTTCCACCGCCAGCTTGAGCGCCTCGTCGGTGAGCTCGTTGCTGGTGACCACCGCGTGCTTGGGACCGAAGTGGCTCTGGATGGCCACCTGGAAGTCGCCCACCCCGCCCGCCGTGGACATCTGGTTGTCGGCAAAGCGGACGTTGGTGTTGTAGCCGCCGAAGATCTGCACCTCGATCCCGTCGGCCCTGGAGAACTTGCGGATGCGCTCCACGAGCGCCTGGGCATCGGCCTGTGAGAGGATGGCGTCGTCGGCCGCCGAGGGGAGTCCGTCGGGATGGTACAGGCGGGCCGGCGCGCGCAGGACGTCGCTGATGTGTTCGCGTGGCATGTGTGATGGTCCTCGTTATGCCTTCCGGCCGGTGTTGATTACGTTGACCTTGCGGAAGCGCGCCGGCCC
>CAZVDJ010000218.1:0-5875 GCA_964626245.1 uncultured Gemmatimonadaceae bacterium | reverse complement strand
CGTGGCTCACCGCGTTCACCTGGCCGGGCTGCCCCTTGCCATCGAAGAACGATCCCCACACCTCGTAGCTGCGCCTGCCGCCGATCATGTCCATCGCGTTCCAGAAGTCGGGGGTGCGGATCTGGTAGGCCACGTCCTTGAGCATGCCGGTGATCTTGCCGCCCTTGATCTCGTAGTACAGCTGCCCCCCGAACTGCGCGTTGTAGCGCTGCTGGTCGATGGAGAACGAGCCATCGCCCACGATCGCGATGCCGCGGTCGGTGGCGGCGATCAGGTCCTCGAACGACTGCTCCTTCTCCCCCGGCAACAGCGACACGTTGGGCATGCGCTGGAACTGCACGCTGCTCCAGTTGTCGGCATACGAGCAGCCGTGCGAGCGCACCTCGCGCCCCTGGGCCTTGTACCACCAGTCGAGCCAGCTCGCCTGCTCGCGCGTGGTCTGGTAGTCGTTCACCTTGCCGCCCTTCACGATCAGGAACTCGTCAGGCGCCACCCCTTCGTCGTCGTAGCCCACCGTGGCCAGCGCCCCCGGCTGCGAGCGGTCGCCCTGGATGTTCATGAACTCGGGGCCGTACTTGAACTTCCCCAGGAAGTCGGAGGGCGGCGCGACGAACGAGGTCCCCGCGTAGTTGGCCTCGTATCCCATGGCCCGGTCGAGCTCCGTGGGATGGGCAATGGACTCGTGGATCGTGAGCCACAGGTGCGACGGGTGCAGCACCAGGTCGTAGCGCCCCACCTCCACCGGCTTGGCCTTGAGCTTCTGGCTCGCTTCCTCGCCCCACCTGGCCGCGTTCGTCACCAGGTCCTGCTGCAACACCCACTCCCACCCGCGCCCCACCGGCGGCGTGGTGCTGGTGCGATTCTGGAAGTCGGAGAAGTCGGGGCTGACGGCGGTGAACTGCTGCTGTACCGCGCTCTGCACGATGGTCTGCGCGATCACCGACCCGTCGGTGTTGGCGTAGTTGCGCTCCTGCTTGCGGAAGAAGAAGGCGCTGAAGACGAACTTCACGTTCGCCGCCTTCATCCCCGCTGCGTTCGCCTTGAGCAGGAGGTCGGCCTTCTCCTCCACCGGGATGGTCCAGGGGTCGACCTCGTACGCGTTCTTCCACGTCGCGTCAGGTACCGCCGGCGCCGGGGCGAGCGTGATCATGCGGTCGCGCGCCACTCGGTTGGCCTTGGCAATCGCCACTGCCTCGCGGGATGCCGCGGCCACGCCAGCGGTGGTCAACACGCGCGACGCGGCAAAGCCCCACGTCCCGTCCACCAGTGCGCGCACGCCGATACCGATGGAGTCGGTGTCCACCACGTTGATGATCTGCTGCTCGCGCGTGACCACGAAGTTCTGCAGGTAGCGCCCGATGCGGGCATCGGCGTAGCCGGCGCCCGCCAGCTTGGCGGCGTTGAGCGCCTCCATGAGCAGCGCCTTGACCGAGGCGTCCATGGTGGGCGACGTCGCCACGTGGCGGACGCGCGGGATGGCCTCGGTGGCGCCGGCGGGGCGCAGCGCACCGGAGAGCGCGAGGGCGCCTGCCGCGGCGCCGCCGGTGGCCAGGAAGTCTCGTCGGGAGTACATGGGGGGGAGCTGAGACGGGAGACGTGGGTCGGGTGCCGAGAGGAGAATCCGGCGCAACGTGGGGTGATGTGCCCGGGGGGTGTGTGGCGGCGCGGGGGGGGGGGGCACGGTGGGCGGCGCGCCGCGATGCCCCGGCGCCGCCACCAGCTCCCTTGACCGCGTGCGCGACGGGGTGGAATGTGGCGCGCGGTTCACCGGCGCGGCCCTGCTCGGCGCAGGCGGTGGACGCCCCCGCCCCGCACCCTCGAGGTTGCATGACACGCTTCGGCTCGCTGATCGCACGCGCCTGCCCAGCCGCGTGGCTCCTGGCGTTCGCACTCCTGGCGGCGCGCGCACCGGCCCCCCTCGCCGCGCAGCAGGGCGAGGACGCCGCCATGCGCCGCGCGCGGGCGCTGCTCAAGGCGGCGCCGCTCATCGACACGCACAACGACGTGCCGTGGGTCATCCGGAACGCGCCGCGCTCGCGCGACGTGGAGTCGTACGACCTGGCGACGCGCGGCCGCTTCGACACCGACATCCCCAAACTGCGCGAAGGGGGCGTGGGGGCGCAGTTCTGGTCGGTGTACGTCCCCAGCGACCGCACGCCGCTGGACGCCGTGCGCGAGCAGATGGAGCAGATCGACATCGTGCACCGCATGCTCGACAAGTATCCGCGCGACCTGGGGCTGGCGCTCTCGGTGGCCGACATCCGGCGCCAGGAGTCGCAGGGACGCATTGCCTCGCTGCTCGGGATCGAGGGCGGGCACACGATCGGCAATTCGCTGGGCACGCTGCGCGCGTACTACCGGCTGGGGGTGCGCTACATGACGCTCACCCACTTCCACAACAACGACTGGGCCGACGCCGCCACCGACTCGGCGCGCGTGGGTGGGCTGTCGCCCTTTGGCCGTGAAGTGGTGCGCGAGATGAACCGGATGGGGATGCTGGTCGACATCTCGCACGTGTCGCCCACCGCCATGAGTGTCGCGCTCGACGTGAGCGAGGCGCCGGTCATCTTCTCCCACTCATCGGCGCGCGGCCTGGTGGACCACGTGCGCAACGTCCCCGATTCCATCCTGCGCCGCATGCGCGCGAACGGCGGCGTCGTCATGGTGAACTTCGTCCCGTCGTTCGTCTCGGACTCGGTGCGACTGTGGCTGGCAAAGGTGCGTCCGGGGACCTTCTCCGCCGGGTCGGACACCGCGGTCCAGCGCCTCATGCGGGCGCACATCGCCCAGTACGGTCCCTCGCCGCGCGCCACGGTCAAGGACCTGGCCGACCACGTGGACCACGTGCGGCGCGTGGCGGGCATCGACCACGTCGGGATCGGGGCCGACTTCTATGGCGCCACGGACGAGGCCAACATGGTGAAGGGGCTGGAGGACGTGTCGAAGTACCCGGCGCTCTTTGCCGAGTTGATCCGGCGCGGCTGGAGCGATGCCGACCTGCGCAAGCTGTCGCGCGAGAACATCCTGCGCGTCATGAGCGACGCCGAGCGGGTCGCCGGGCGACTGCAGCGCACGCGCCCGCCGTCCAATGCCACCATCGAGCAGCTCGACGGCAAACGCACCGTGGTCCCCACGCCGTGATCGCGTGGTGGTCCGCCTAACGCCACCGCGCGCCCCGAGGCGCGGAGCCAAGGGCGATCCCTCGTGGGAAGCGCCGACTAACCCTCGGGAGCGACGACCAGCCAGAGCGCGGCCGCCACCGCCGCCACTCCGCCCCACAGCACCAGCACCGCCGTCCACCCCCACGCTTCCGTCATCAGCGGGACGAGCCAGATCGAGAGCACGCCACCCAGGTTGCCCATCAGGTTGAGCAGCCCCCCCGCCGAGCCGGGGGCCCCGGCGGTGAGGGCGGTCGCAGTGGTCCAATAGGGGGCCTCGGCGCTCATCAGCGCCGAGACGGTGACGCCGAGCGCGAGGATCGCGAGGGTGGGCGTGGGGAGCGCCGCTCCCGCCAGCACGAAGGCGGCGGCGGTCAGCAGGCACCCCATCGCGACGCGACGCCGCACTGTGGAGTGCGGGGCGCGCCGCGCCCAGCCGTCAGCTGCACGTCCCACCAGCGGGGCGATGGCGAAGGCCATGAAGAACGGGACGCTCCCCCAGATCCCGCTGGCCAGGACGCTGAAGCCGCGCGCCTCGGTGAGGTAGCGGAAGAACCAGAAGACGAAGACGAAGAAGACCGCCGAATGCAGGAAGTACGAGACCGAGAGGACCAGGAGCGGGCGCTGGCGCAGGAGGGCGAGCGATCCGCGCAGCTGCACGTCCATCGGGACGTAATCCTGCGTTCCCGAGGGCTCCGCACGGCGCGGGGCCAGGGTGAACCAGAGGGCGGCGGTGGCCGCGGCGATTGCCGCGCTGGCCACGAAGACCGCACGCCACCCCGCCGCTACCATGAGCGGGGCGAGGGTGAGCGGCGCCAGCGCCATGCCTAACGCGCCGGCCGCAAGGTACAGGGCGCTGGCCCCCACCCGCTCGCCGGCGGGGACGTACTGGGCTGCGGCCATCGCCATCACCGGGTAGGTGGCGGCCTGCGCCGCCCCCAGCATCACCCGCGCCGAGAAGAGGAGGGCGATCGCCAGCGCCGCCCCGCCACCCACCACGCCGGAGGCGAGCGACGCCACCGCCCATCCGGCGATGGCCAGCCCCAGGATGAGGCGCGCGCCGTATCGGTCGCCCAGGAAGCCGCCGGGAAGCTGGAAGAGGGCGTACGAGAGCTGGAACCCCCACGCCGAGATGAACCCCATCTGGGCCATCGAGAGCCCGAGGGCGGGGGCCATGTACTCCTGGGCGATGGTGATGTTCGTGCGCATCGCGTAGCCCACCAGCGACACGAGCGCCATGAGCCAGACGACGCGCCGTGAGGAGGAGCGAGTGGTCATACCTCGGGGGAGAGGGCCGGATGCGCTCGGCCGCCATCCACGTTCGTTTCCCCGAGCCCAGCCGGGCGCACGGCGAGCGCCAGCCGCTTCCCGGCCTCGCGGCGCAACAGCCAGAGCGCGAAGAACGCGTGCACGGTCGACGCGACCACCGAGACGTACCAGAGGTGCGACAATCCAAAGCCGGGTTGCCGCGAGATCCAGAGCGCGGGGACGAGGAAGAGGAGGAGCCGCACGGCACTGCTCACCACCGTCGGGACGGTGTTCCCCATCGCCTGGAACATCCCCGAACAGGTGAACACCACCCCGGACGCGACGAAGTTGATCGAGATGATCGAGAGGAACTCCGCGGCGGTCTGGATGACCAGCGGGTCGGCGGAGAACCAGTGGACCAGCCACTCCGGCCGCCAGCGGCACAGCAGCGTCAGCGCGAACATGATCACGCTCCCCACCTTCACCGCCTCGAAGAAGGTACGGCGCGCGCGCTCCGGAAGCCCCGCGCCCAGGTTCTGCCCGGCAATGGGGGCGGCGGCGAAGGCGACGGCCATCCCGGGAAGGAAGACCGCCTGGAGGACGCGCGACCCGACCCCGTAGCCTGCCTGGGCAGCGGGGCCGAAGTCCCGGATGATCCAGTAGTTCACCGCCATCGAAACGAACATCAGCAGGAACTCGGCGCCGGCGGGGACGCCGATGGCCAGCATGCGCCACCAGACGCCGAGGCGTGGGCGCAAGCGCGTGACGTCGAACCGCACGAAGGTCTCGACGCGCCGGAAGTACGCCGCCATGAGCAGCACCGCCACCAGCACCGAGATCGTGCTGGCCAGCCCCGCTCCCGCCACGCCTAACGGGCGCCCCGTCCCCCAGCCGGCGATGAGGACCGGCGCCAGCGCCGCGTTGAGGAGCACGGTGAGCATCTGGAGCACCATGGTGGGCCGCGTGATCCCGCCCCCGCGCAGCGCCGACGCCATCGAGATCATGGCGAACTGCAGGGCGAGCGCCGGGAGGAAGCCGTAGAGGTAGGCCTTCCCGGCGTCGACCGTCGCCGCGTCGGCGGCGATGGTCCGGAGGTATGCGCCGGACAGGGGAAAGCCAAGCCCGAGCGTCACGGCCGCGGCCAGCGCCGCCATGAGGATGCTCTGGTTGAAGACGAGCGTGGCGTCGTCGCGGTCCCGGCGCCCGGCGGCGTGCGCGATGAGGACCATCGTCCCCACGCCGAGCACCTGCCTGAGGGCGACGACGACGAACTGCAGGGTCCCGGCAGCCGCAACGCCGGCGATGGCGGCCTCGCCCAGCCGCCCGACGAAGTAGAGGTCGACGAAGTAGTAGGCGGTCTGGAAGAGCATTCCGACCGCCAGCGGAGCCGCCATACGCAGGATGTGGCGCGACACGGAGCCTTGCGTGAGGTCTTGCATGGGAGTGCTAGGGCGATGGGGCGTGGGAGG
>CAZVDJ010000217.1:4611-6965 GCA_964626245.1 uncultured Gemmatimonadaceae bacterium | reverse complement strand
GTGCATGTCCTCGAGCCCCGGGACGAGCGTCTGGCCGCTCGCGCTCCCCACGCGCCCCACGCCATCGGCGCCACGTAGACGTTGTCCCCCTCCTGGAAGGCGACGTACTCGCCGGTGGGTGACGGGACGATCTCGTCCGCCGCCGGGAAGCTCAGGTGCTCGCGCTTGTCGCGTCCGTCGGCCGCAACGGAGACGAGCGCCGTTCCCCCCGGGCGCCCCGCGGACGCGACGCGCTGCTCCGGCCAGAAGATGCGCCCGTCGGGGCCCACGGAAGGGCGTGGCAGCTGGCGGCGCGCCTCGCCGCCGACCGAGGAGCCGGTGGGGCGCAGGATCGTCCCGATCACGACGCCGCTGTCCCCCTGCGCGGCGCCGGCGTCCAGCCGCACCACGTCGAACCAGGCGTTGTGCGTCATCGTGCGCCCGCGGGCGGTCGCCCCCTCGCCGCGCGCCACGATCACGTGGCGCCCGTCGGTGCTCCAGACCGGGTCGGTGTAGTCGCCCGGCTCGCGCGTGAGGCGCTGCGGCGCACCTCCGGCCGCCGGCGCGCGCCAGACATGCCCGCGCCCCGTGTCGTCAAGCGTCACGAAGGCGATCGACCGCCCGTCCGGACTCCACGCCGGCGAGTACTCCAGCGGCGAAAAGCCGGCCGCCGTCACTCGGCGCGGCGATCCGGTCGCGCCCTCCTGCACGTACACGCGTCCCACCGCCTGGAAGGCGATCCACCGCCCGTCCGGGCTGGATTGCGGCCAGCGGAAGTAGCGGGCCGCCAGCGAGTCGTCGGTGATGCGGAACTCGCGCCGTGCCATCTGCGACAGGGTGCGCTTGACCGGGGCGGTGAAGGGAATCGTCGAGACCGCGCGTGTCGCCACGTCCACCCGGCGCAGCTTCCCGCCTTGCATCAGGACGATCGAGCGGCCGTCCGCTGCCCACTTGTAGCGCGGGATGATGCCGAGTGTCTTGCCGCTCACCCAGGTCATCGGCTCGATCGGGTCCATGAGGAGCCGCTCGCTCCCCGTCTTGAGGTCGCGCAGCCAGAGGGCGGTGCGTGGACCGAACTGGTGCCCCTTGAACGAGAGCGTCCCGTCGGGGATCTGGCGGGCGAAGGCCAGCCAGCGGCCATCTGGCGAGACTTCGGGGGCGGCGGCACCGCCTGACGAGAACCGCGACGCGGCCGCGCTCCCGGTTTCGCCGTTGGTGATGTCGATGATGTCCCCGCCGTCGAACGCGAAGCGGCGCACCTGTACCGCGCCCCCCAGCGGCTCGCGCGGCTCCACGTTCATCGTGACCTGGTAGTACAGGTGCTTGCCGTCGGCGGAGAGGGAGGGCCAGGACGGCGACCCGTTGGCGCCACCGGTTCCCGCGGTGACGAGCGAAACGCCGGCACCGCCGTCCTTGTGATACATCCAGAGCCCGCTCCCCGCCGCGCCGCCTCCGCCACCGAAGCCGCCGCGCACCGCGCGCCGTACCACGATGAAGCGCCCGTCCGGCGTCCACGCCGGCTCGAAGGCGGCGACGCTGAGGTCGGTGAAGAGCGGGCGCGGGTTGCTCCCGTCGGCGTCCATGAGCCAGAGGTTGTACTGCCCTCGGCGATCGGAAATGAAGGCGATCGTCTTGCCGTCGGGGGAGAAGCGCGGCTGGAAGTTGAGGGCGACGCCACTGCCTTGGGTCAACGCAACGGCCGCGCCTCCGCTCGATGGCATGCGATAGACGTGGCCTAGCAGGTCGAAGACGATCCATGCCCCGTCGGGGGAGATGTCGGCCGACATCCAGGTCCCTTCGCTCGTCGTGAACTCGATGTCGCGCGTGGTGCCACGGGCGAGGGTGACGTCCCAGCGGGCGGCGGAGTCCGGGGCGGTGGCCGCGGCGGGGCGTTGCGCCTGGAGCGCGGACGTCGAGATCGCCGGCGTCGCAGGGCAGGCCAGCGTCGCGAGCGTGACAGTGAGCTGAAAGGTGGGACGACGCATGGGGCGGGGCGGGGAGGGGGGAGGGCGCTCGAAGGGGATCGGGCGGATTCGACGGTCTCATCGCCAAACGTTCCGGGGAGTCGAATCGCTGGCAAGGGAAGGTCAATGCCGCCGACGTATAGGCGGTCGGCGCAGTCGAACAGGCGCACGTAGCGGGTGGATAGTCGATCGCGACACGCGAGCAGGCGAGCGATGCAGGTTGACAGGTCAACGCGACAGGCGAACAGGCGACCGATGCAGGCGTTCAGTCGATCGCGATAGGCGGACAGGCGACCGATACAGATCGACTGGTCATCGCACCAGGCGGACCGGCGACCAATGCAGGTCCACAGGTCATCGCGACAGGCGAACAGGCGACGGATGCAGGCGATCAGTCGATCGCGACAGGCG
>CAZVDJ010000217.1:0-4511 GCA_964626245.1 uncultured Gemmatimonadaceae bacterium | reverse complement strand
GCGAACAGGCGACGGATGCAGGCGATCAGTCGATCGCGACAGGCGAACAGGCGACCGATTCAGGCGATCAGTCGATAGCGACAGGCGAACCGGCGACCAATGCGGGCGATCAGTCGATCGCAGCAGGCGGACAGTTGACCGATGCAGGCGATCAGTCGATCGCGACAGGCGAACAGGCGACGGATGCAGGCGATCAGTCGATCGCGACAGGCGAACAGGCGACGGATGCAGGCGATCAGTCGACCGCGACAGGCGAACAAGCGACCGATGCAGGCGATCAGTCGATCGCTACAGGCCAACCAGCGACCGTTGCAAGTCGATAATACACCGCGACGGAGCTGCACGTCGAGGAAGTCGCTCACACGGATGCGCATCCGGCGGAGGAACGGACCGCCGCATCAGACGCCGAGGTCGGTGGTAGTGCGGGATAGCACTTCACTCACAGCCGTCGGCCTGGATTGGGGGGAGGACGAGGGCACCGTGGCGGACCGGTCGGGCCAACGCCTTCTCGAGGCTCGCCGCCGCCGCACTCCCCTCGGGTCCAACGGCCACCAAGCCGGCTGAGCCCCCACGGACTGGCTTCAACCGCGCGGCCGACAGGCCGTCAGGAGAGCCCGCGGAGCTTCCTGAACCGCCCCGGGTTCTCAGGAGACTCGGTGAATTGGGTCGTCAGGCCACGGCTTGCATGGCGTGCGGGGTGATCGTGTCGTAATGCTGTGCTTCGAACTCGGCGGGGGGAAGGTAGCCGAGCGGCTCGAGGAGCCGCGTCGTGTTGAACCAGTGTACCCACGTGAGCGTGGCGAACTCCACTTCTTCGAGCGAACGCCATGGCCCCTGCCGACGAATGACCTCCGTCTTGAACAGGCCGATCACGCTCTCTGCGAGGGCGTTGTCGTACGAATCGCCGCGGCTCCCGACCGACGCGTCGATGCCGGCTGCCGCGAGCCGCTCGGTGTAGCGAATCGCTAGGTATTGCGCGCCGCGGTCGGAGTGGTGCACCAGCGGCGCCGTCGGTTGACGCGCATACACCGCTTGCTCCAGCGCGTCGAGGGCGAGATCCGTGCGCATCGTGGCGGAGGCGCGCCAGCCCACGATGAAGCGCGAGAACACGTCGATGACGAACGCGACGTACACCATGCCGCCCCACGTCGCGACGTAGGTGAAGTCCGCGACCCAGAGCGCGTTCGGTCGCGTGGCCGTGAAGCGCCGCTGCACGAGATCCGCGGGCCGCGGCGCCGTCTCGTCCGGCACGGTGGTGAACACGCGCCGTCCGCGGACGACGCCCGCCAAGCCCTCGGTGCGCATCAGGCGCTCCACTGTGCACCGCGCGACCGTGGTCCCCTCCCGGCGCAGTTGGCGCCATACCTTCCGCACGCCGTAGAGGCCCTGGCTGTCCGTCCAGACGCGCCGGATCGCCGTGCGCACCATGGCATCGCGTTGCACGCGCGGCGCCTGCCGTGACGGGTCCCGCGCCTGGATCCGCGCCTCGTAGTAACTGGATGGCGCGATCTCCAGCACTGCGCAGATCGGCTCGACGCCGTAGGCCCCGCGATGGTCCTCGATGAACCGGTACATCACGTCCCGCGGCGGTCGAGCTCCGCCTGGGCGAAATACGCCGCGGTAGACTCAATGGGTCAGCGCAACGGCCGTGCTGGCCTTCTCCTTTCAGGCAACTCATGGCGAAGATCGGTCGTCCAGGTCTCCCGTCGGACAAGCGACAGCAGGTCTGGGAACGATGGAAGGCCGGAGACTCGCTCTCGGTGATTGCCGAGGCCGTCGGATCCACCGCTGGTTCGATCTTCTCGATCCTCTTGCCGTTTGGCGGTATCTATCAAGCGCCACAGCGTCGGCGCTCGACGGCGCTGAGTCTCGCTGACCGAGAAGAGATCTCGCGCGGCGTGGCGGCGAAGGAATCGCTACGCTCGATTGGACGGCGCCTCGGACGTCCCGCATCGACGATCAGTCGCGAGCTGACGCGGAATCGCGGGGTGGCCAGGTATCGCGCCGTCGATGCGGACGACCGTGCGTGGCGCCGCGCCAAGCGGCCGAAGCCCTGTCTGCTCGCACAGCGTCCGGTGCTTGCCGCCTTCGTCGCCGACCGTCTGCGCGAGGACTGGTCACCCGAACAGATTGCCGGGACGCTCAAGAAGCAGTCTCCCGACGGGAGCGCGATGCGCGTGTCGCACGAGACGATCTACAAGACCCTCTTTCTCGAGAGCCGCGGCGTGCTGGCCCGAGAGCTGCGCGCGCACCTCCGTTCTGGACGCCCGATGCGGCGCAGTGTGCACAACACGACGACCGGCCAGTGGCGCTCGCAGATCAAGGGGGCCATCTCGATTCGCGACCGACCGCCGGAGGTGGAGGAGCGCGCGGTCCCAGGCCATTGGGAGGGCGATCTGCTCCTCGGCCGGCACTGGACCCAACTCGCGACGCTGGTCGAGCGCACGACGCGCTTCACCGTGCTGGTGCAGCTCGCCGGTCGTGATATGCACGCAGTCACCGACGGCCTGTCCCGGGAGATGGCCAAACTGCCCGAGCACGTACGGCGCTCGTTGACCTGGGATCGCGGAATGGAGCTCGCCAACCATCAGGCGGTCACCGCCAACACCGGGCTGGATGTGTACTTCGCGGATCCGCACAGTCCCTGGCAACGCGGCACCAACGAGAACACGAATCGTCTGCTGCGCCAATACTTCCCGAAGGGCGTAACTATGAAAGACTTCACGCAGGACGATCTGAATCAGGTCGCGGCGAAGCTCAATGCACGCCCGCGGAAAACACTGGACTTTGACACTCCCGCCACACGTTTCGCGGCACTGTTGCGTTGACCCATTGAGTCTACCGCTGCCTTCTTCAGGATCTCGTTGGCCCGCCGGAGCTCCTTCACCTCGCGCTCCAACGCGGCGAGCCGCGTCTGCTCCTCCGTCGTGACGCCGGGGCGCACGCCGTCATCCACTTCGCGGCGCCTCACCCACCCCCGGAGCGATTCGGGATGGCAGCCAATCTTCTCGGCGACCGAGCGAATCGCCTCGTACTGACTGCCGTACTCGCGCTGATGCTCCCGCACCAGGCGGACGGCGCGTTCCTTCACTTCCGGTGAGAACTTCGTCGGTCTGGCCATACTCCAACCTCACAGGGATTGGAGTCTCCGGCAAACCCGGGGCGGTTCACTCGGCTCCACCGGCCCCACCGCCAGCGTCACCGCCCGCGGCGCGGGGAAGCCCGTGTCCAACTCCTCGACCGCCGGGTTCCCCGCTGTACAGGAGTAGCTCGGTAGCCGTCAGTCAGATGTTCGCAGGACTCTTTCTCTGGTGCGAAGCTCCACCATCACGTCGATCTGCGCAGTGGGTGACGGTCGATGGCCTGCGTAATGAGTCCAGCGACATATGACGCGCCGTAACTCGAGAGGTGCGCGCGTAGGGCCTGTGGGAGCCGCGGAGCATCCCGCGACCGCGCGCGCGCCATCCGAGCAAGCGCCTAACGATCTTGACCGGAACGAGAATGCCACGGCGTCAGTTCGCCCGACCGCGCGCGCTAGAGCGGACGGACGCGGAACTGGTCCCCCATCACGACCGTCTGCCTCAATCCGGAGCGCGTCCCGCCTAACGCCTGTGGGGGCACTTGAAGTAGCAGGTCATGCGACAACCAACTTGACACCCGCCGTGTCGTTGAAGCTTCAGTCGGTGGGTTCAGCAAGTCGTCGCACGATGAAGTGCACGGTGCCACCATCATCGTTCTGCACATCCTCGAAATGCTCGTGAAACTCCTGATCGAGCGTCTGAAGTCGTGCCAAACTGATTAGGTATCGTCCTAGGGCCTCAAGCGCCCGCGGGGTTCCTGCCAAGTGAACTTGTGGTCGACCGCCGAGGAGAGGTGCCTGCGGATGCGCATCCTCCTCGTCAGAACGCAACCCGATGACGATTTCGTCAATGTACTCAGGGTCGACAGGAGCATTCTGGTAGAGCACGCCGGCTTCCTCCACGCCAACCCAATACTCAAGAGGAATCTGCGCGTTAGTGGTCATCCTTTCGCTCATGGCCGAAACCTCGCCAACAGGTCAAATGCCTTCTCGATCCCTCGTCGGATAATCTCGTTCTCGCGGAGAGCCTTCGGCAAGCTCGTCAAATCACTCGGATCCCCAACCCGGTACTTCTGGTATCCACCGGGGCCTTTTGTCTGTACGTGCACATTGCCCGGGCCATGTGCTCCGGGGAACTCGACGTCGACACGCGCTTTCATGCGACCAAACGTCGTATTCGCAACCGTACGGCTGTTGAATCCTCCGCGTCCCTGACCCCGGGTTGCAAGCGCGATTCCGATTTCAACGGCATCGTCTCCATACCGTTCGAGCAGGTCGCTCGCCGCACGACCGAGGCCGCCTAGGAGTGCGTTGAGCCCAGCACCTGGCGAGCGTCCCCCTCCGACAGCGAACCGGCAGACCGGGTCAGTGCGATCCGGACACAACCCAAACGGATCCGAGAAGGTGACCGGATCCCCATTGGCATAGCCAT
>CAZVDJ010000216.1:0-6967 GCA_964626245.1 uncultured Gemmatimonadaceae bacterium | reverse complement strand
CCTGGCCTCCGTCCCCACCCTCCCTCCGTCCCCACCCTCCCCCACCCTCAACTCACCCGCTTCGAGTACTGCCGCACCGCCAACGCCAGGATCGCCACCCCGCCTACCCCCAGCCCGACCAGCCGCGGCGCGATGACCTCCACCTCGGCCCCCCGCACCAGCACCGCCCGCATGATCCAGACGAAGTGCCGCACGGGATTGGCCTCGGCCACGAGCTGCGCCCATCGCGGCATCGACTCCACCGGCGTGAAGAGTCCGCTCATCAGCAGGTAGATCATCAGGATGAAGAACGCCACGAACATCGTCTGCTGCTGCGTATTGGTGAACGTCGAGATCCAGAGCCCGGTCCCCAGTGCGACGATGAGGTAGACCGCCGCGGCCAGGAAGACGAGCGGCACGCTCCCGCGCATGGGGATGTCGAACGCCACGCGCGCCAGCACCATCCCGATGCTGAAGATCACGAGCGCCAGGATCCAGAACGGCAGGAGCTTCCCCGCGATGAACTGCGTCTTGGTGATCGGCGTGACGTTGAGCTGCTCCAGCGTCCCCAGCTCCTTCTCGCGCGCGATGTTCTGCGCGGTGAGCAGCATGCCGATGATGGTGACCAGCGACACCATGATCGCCGGCACCATGTAGTGCTTGTAGTTGTGCGTGGGGTTGAACCATCCCTGCGCGCGCAGCTCGATCGGCGCCGTGCGAAGCACGCGCGCGCCCACCGGCGTGGCGAGCATTGCCGACTGTTCGCGGGCAACGTCGGCCAGCACGGCCTGCACGCCCGTCTGCACGATCCCGGCGACCGCGCCCTCCTCGGCGTTGACCTGCAGCTGCACGGTGGCGCGTCGCTCGTGCACCAGCGACTTCTCGAAGCCGCGCGGTATGCGCAGGATCGCCTTGACCTCGCGATCCATCAGCGCCTCCTCCACGCCGCGCGCGTCGGCGCCCAGGCGCGCGATGCGAAAGCGATCGCCCCCCTCCAGCCGCATCACGAGGCGCGCCGAGGTGGTGCTGCGATCCTCGTCGACCACCAGCAGCGCCGTGCGCTTCACGTCGAACGTGGCGGCGTGCGACAGCACGAGCAGCTGCACCACGGGAATGAAGAAGATCTGGAAGACCGTCGCGCGATCGCGGAAGATCTGCAGGAACTCCTTGCGGACCAGGAAAAGGATCGTGCGCATCGCTCAGTCGAGCCGGATGGCCAGGCGCTTTGCACCAGCGGTGAGCAGGAGCACCGTGATGGCCAGCAGGATCAGCGTCTCCTGCCACAACACCTCGAGTCCCGCCCCCTTCACCATGATTCCACGCACGATCACCAGGAACCAGCGCGCCGGCACGATGTTGGACACGACCTGCAGCGGCGCCGGGAGCGAGTCGAGCGGAAAGATGAAGCCCGACAGCATCAGCGTCGGCATGAGGAGCCCGGCCAGCGCCGCGATCATCGCCGTGCGCTGCGTCTCGGCGCGCGTGGAGATGACGATGCCGAGCGCCAGCGCCGTCACGATGTAGAGCAGGCACTCCGCCAGCAGCAAGACGAGGCTCCCGCGCAGCGGCATGTGGAAGACGGTGCGCGCCGCCCCGAGCACGAGCAGGACGTCGACGAACCCCAGCACGATGTACGGTGCCACCTTTCCTGCCACCACCTGCACGGGGCGCAGCGGCGAGACCAGGAGCATCTCCATCGTCCCCGATTCCTTCTCCCGCGTGATGGAGATCGCCGTCATCATCGCCGAGACGATGGTGAGGATGAGCGCCATGAGCCCGGGAACGAAGAGGAAGACCGACTCCAGCGACGGGTTGTAGCGCATGCGCGTGGCCAGCTCGATGCGAGCGCTCGCCGGCCCCGCGCCCACTTCATCAGCGTGCCACTGCATCACCACCGCTGACGCGTACGCCTGCATGATGCTTCCCATGTTGGGATCCGCGGCGTCGGTGACAAGCTGGATGGTGAGGGGTTCGCTCCCTCGCAGCCGTGCCTCGGCGTCGCGCGGCAGGACGATCGCCTGTCGCACCGACTGGTCACGGAAGTTCCGCTCGACGTCGCGCAGCAGGGGTGTCACGCGCTGCACGATCAACTGCTCGGAGGCATCGACCCGCTCGGCCAGGCGGCGCGTGGCGGCGCTCGGGGTGGGATCGACGATCGCCGCGCGCACGTCGCGCACGTCGGTGCGCACCGCGTAGCCGAAGATGAGGAGTTGCGTGAGCGGGAGCCCCAGCAGGATCAGGAGCGTCTGCCAGTCGCGCAGGACATGGAACACTTCCTTGCGCACGAAGCCGAGGAAGGCGTGCCGCGGCGTCCTCATGCCGCCCCCGGCCGCGTCAGGCGGAGGAAGACCTCATCCAGAGAGACCGCGCCGAACGCCTCCCTCACCTCCGCCGGCGTCCCCATCGCCGCGATCGCACCATCGACCATGATGGAGAGGCGATCGCAGTACTCGGCCTCATCCAGGTAGTGCGTGGTGACCAAAACCGTCGTGCCGCGCGCGGCGGTCTCGTAGATCATCTCCCAGAATCGCCGTCGCGTGATGGGGTCGACACCGCCCGTGGGCTCGTCCAGGAAGACGACGCGCGGCTCGTGCAGCAGCGCGACCGAGAAGGCGAGCTGCTGCTTCCACCCCAGCGGAATGCGACGGACCAGCTCCCTGCGCGCGTGTTCCAACCCGATGCGTCCCAGGAGCGCGTGCGTACGCTCCGTGATCTGCGCATTCGTGAGCCCGTAGATCCCGCCGTAGAGCGTGATGTTCTCCTGCACGGTCAGGTCGTCGTACAGGGAGAACTTCTGGCTCATGTACCCGATGCTGCGCCGCACGAGTTCCGACTGGGTGGCCACGTCGAACCCCGCCACGGTCGCGCGCCCGTCCGTCGGCTGCAACAGGCCGATGAGCATCCGCATCGCCGTCGTCTTCCCGGCGCCGTTGGCCCCCAGGAAGCCGAAGACCTCGCCGCGTGCCACGTGAAACGTGATGGCGTCGACGGCGGTAAACGATCCGAAGCGGCGAGTGAGCGCGTGCGCGTCGATCGCGCGGTCGGCGGAGGTGCCGTCGGGGTCGCCGGAGGAGGCGCTGGCGGAGACGCCGGAGGAGGCGCCAGCGCGGGTGGGGACGCTCACGCAGCAGGCTCCTGCACCATGTGCCACATGAAGGCGTCCTCGATCGTCGCCGGCGTGGGGGCGATCTGGATGTCGCTCACTCCCGCCGCGCGAGCCGCGCCTTGCAGGTCGGCGACAATCACGTCCGTCTCGGCCGCCGGCCGCAGGTCGGTGTAGTGCATCACCTCGCCGAACGGCCAGACCGCCGCCGCATGCGGCAGGCGACGCAGGGCGTCCAGCAACCGCAGCCGATCTGGCGACCGCACGGCAAAGAGCGGGCGCGGATAGGCCTTCCCGATGGCATCCGGCTCGTCGATCAGGAGGATGCGCCCTTTCTGCACCAGGGCCACGCGATCGCAGCGGCTCGCTTCGTCCATGTAGGGGGTGGACACCACGATCGTGAGCCCGCCGGCGCGCAGCCGGTCGAGCAGGTCCCAGAACTCGCGGCGCGAGACTGCGTCGACACCCGTGGTGGGTTCGTCGAGGAAGAGGATGTCGGGGGCGTGCACGAGGGCGCAGCAGAGCGCGAGCTTCTGCTTCATCCCCCCGGACAACGCCCCCGCCCGGCGGCTGGCGAACGGTGCCAGTTGACGCCAGATGGGCTCGATAGTCCCCATCCCCTCCTCGAGACTCGTCCCGAACACCGACGCGAAGAACTGCAGGTTCTCGCGCACACTCAGGTCGGGGTAGAGCGAGAAGCGCCCCGGCATGTAGCCCACGCGCGATCGCAACTCCCACAGGTCGGCCACGACGTCGAGCCCCAGCACGCGCACTTCGCCTTCGTCGGGAACCAGCAGCGTCACCATCGTGCGGAAGAGCGTCGTCTTTCCTCCCCCGTCGGGACCGATGAAGCCGAACAGTTCTCCCTGGGCCACCTCAAACGACATTCCGCTCACCGCCACGACATCACCGAATCGTTTGGTGAAGTCGCGCACCGCGACCGCCGGAACGTGCGGGTCGAGCTGCATGGCGTCGCGCGCCGCGGAGCCGTCGCTCACTTTCTCTTTCCGCTCTCGCCCGCGCCGGCCGCCGCGACCGGCGACAGCACGACCTCGCCCGGCATTCCCAGGCGCAGGCGTCCGTCGGCATTGGGGACAGCGACCTTGATCGCGTACACCTGTGTCGTGCGCTCCTCGCGCGTCTGGATCGGCGTGGGGGTGAATTCCGCCGACGACGAGATCCAGGTCACCCGCCCTGGTACTGTGCGTACGCCGTTTCCCGTGGAATCGACGCGCACCTGCACCTCCTGTCCAAGTGCGAGTTGCGCCAACTGCCCGCCGCTGACGTAGGCTCGCAAGGTCAGCGTATCGAGCGCGGCCACCTTGAACAGCGGCGTCCCCACCTGCACGAACTCGCCCGCCTCGATGAACTTCGCCAGGACGGTCCCGCCGGCGGGCGTCACGATGCGACTACGGCGCAGGCGATCGTCGAGTGTTGCCATCTGCGCCTCGATCGAGGTGACCTCTCGCCCCACCGTGACCCGCGTGGCCGCCGTTCCCTGCAGCTGCTCACCCAACACCCGTGCCTCACGTTCGGCGCGATCGCCCTGCTGCGCCGTTGCCGCCTGTACGGCCAGCAGTCGCTGCGTCCGCTCCAGTTCCCGCTGGGCAATCACTCGCTGCGTCTCCAGCACGGCGGCGTTCGCGTCCACTTCGCGCAGCCGCGAACGCGCCGCCTCACGGCGGGCCGAGAGCTCCGCGCGTTGCAGCGCGAGCGGGACGGTGTCGATGAGTCCGACCTCCGCCAACGCGTCCAGTTGCGCCCCCTCCTCCACGGCCAGCCGCAACACGCGCCCGCTCGCTTCGGCCGACACCGTCACTTCGGTCGCCTCGAAGTTGCCGTAGGCATCGGCGCCCTCCGTTCGGCACGCCACGATCGACATCAACGACGCCAGCACGATCCAGTGCACGCGAGACATGGTCACTACGGATGAAGGGAACGTGGGGCGAGCCCCAGCGTGGTGAGGTAGCGGGCCTGCGCCTGTGCCAGCTCGGCGCGATGGCGCTGCAGGGTGAGCGACGCTTCCACGACGTCGGTGCGCGCCTCGACGTACTCGGCTCCGGTGATCGCTCCCTCGGCGAACTGCGCGCGCGCCTGCTGCTCGATGGAGCCCCTGAGCGCCACCAGCCGCTCGTCGCTCGCCAGTGCCTCACGCAGCCGCTGCATGTCGGCCAGGTCGGACTCCACCGCACGCGCGAGCTGTTCCGCCAGGGCTCGCTCCTCGGTGGTCACGATGCGCTGTTGCAGCCGCAACGCCTCCGAAGCGCGATCGGCCGAGCGCCAGGTGAAGGGGCGCCATTCGACGCGCAGCCCCGCCTGCCAGAACTCGTCCGGGTCGGTGCGGAACTGGTTGAGTCCCGGGCGGCCGATCCCCGCCTGCCCGAAGGCCAGGACGCGCGGGCGATTCTCCGCGTGCGTGAGCGCCGCCTCGCGATCCAGGCGGTCTCGCGTGCGCGCGAACTGTGCGAACTCGGGACGGGCGCGGAGCGCCTCCACCTGCCCCTCGGCCAGCGTGCGCGACACCTCGTCGTCGAGCGGCGGCAGGAGGAGGACCGACCGCTCGGATACTCCAAGCCCCGAGAGCCGGGCCAGCACCGCCAGCGACGCACGCCTGGAGGCCAGCGCTTCGTCGCGCGCGAGCTGCGCACGCAGCTGCTCCGCGACGATGGCCAGGCTGTCACGCGGGAGCGCCGCCCCGTTGACCACTCGTGCGCGCGCCAGCTGCAGCCGGGCCTCGAGGTCGACCAGCAGTGCGTCGAACTCGCGGGCACGCTCCTGCAGCAGGTAGGCGGCGAAGTACGCGGCATTCACCTCGCCCCGCAGCCGGTACAACGTGGCGTCCACCGCGGCCGAGGACTCGGCCAGGCGCGCCCGCTCCACCGATTGCCGGGCGGCGACGGAGCCGCCGTCGTAGATGACCTGCGACAGGTCGAGCGTGGCCTGCCATCGGTCCTTGGGCAGGACCGGCATCGTGCTGTTGGGGAGCGCGCGTCCCAGCTGCGTCACGTCGCTCTGGTGCGAGGCGCTGCCGTTGAGCGCCAGCTGCGGGCGGCGCTCCATGTCCAGCGTCGTCAGGCGCTGGCTGCTGGCGTCGCGCAGGAGGTCGTGCTGGATGGCGCGCGGGTCGCGCCGCACGGCCGCGGCCTGCAGGGCGCCCAGCGTCAGCGTGTCCTGGGCACGCAGGTCGCTCGTCAGGCAGCCGAGGGCGGCGAGGGCGAACAGGAGGAAGCGAGCGGTCACGGTCGCAGCCCCGCGAGGAAGAAGTCGGGTAGGTCGCGCTTGCGAGCCTCGACGAAGGCCGGAAAGCGCTCGGCGTCGATGCCGATGAGTCCGGGGAGGAGCGGACGTGCGACGAACGGAAAGACGAGGAGCCCCACCAGGCTCACGACGAACTGTTCCGCCGTGATCCGGCGGATGCGCCCCGCCGCGGCGGCGGCAGCGAGCTGCTTGCGCAGGACGGCGAGCGGGGCGCCGCCAGCCGCCGCCATCACCGTCTGCACGCGCTCCGGCTCGGCGTGGGCTTCGCTGATCACGTAGCCGGCCAGGTACGGGCGCGCGAGGTGGAAGTCGACCTGTTCGCGCACCACGCCCCGCACCTTCTCCTCGATGGAGAGCAACTCGGAGGCGAAGATGCCGAAGATGCGCGGCAGGAACTGCGCGGCCGCGTTGGCAAAGACGGCGTTGGCCAGCGCGTCCTTGGTGCCGAAGTAGTAGTGCACCAGCGCCTTGTTGACCCCCGCCTCGTCGGCGATTTCCTGCGTGCGCGCCTTGGCGGTTCCCTGCTTGAGGAAGACACGGTGGGCAGCGGCGAGGATACGGTCGCGCGTGGCCTGGTCATCGGGCGCCGGGGGCGCGGCGGTGCGCCCCTTCGCCCGTGGCGTGGCC
>CAZVDJ010000215.1:0-6973 GCA_964626245.1 uncultured Gemmatimonadaceae bacterium | reverse complement strand
CGAGATTGTGAAGAGTGACTGGAGTTCAGACGTGTGCTCTACTCCACCACCTGCTCGGCCCCCAGCGACCGGATCAGCTCGCGCGGCGTCCCGAGGGCGATCACCTTCCCGCGGTCGACAATGGCGATGCGGTCGCACAGGCGCTCCGCTTCGTCCATGTAGTGCGTGGTGAGCAGGATCGTGGTGCCTGCCTCGCGCAGCCCCTCGACCAGCTCCCACAGCTGGCGGCGCGACTGCGGGTCGAGCCCCGTGGTGGGCTCGTCCAGGAAGAGCAACTCGGGATTGCCGGTCAGCGCGCAGGCCACCGACAGCCGCTGCTTCTGCCCGCCCGACAGCGCGCTGACCCGTGCCCCCGCCTTCTCCTCCAGCTGCACGCGCGCGATGATCTCGGCCTCGTCGCGCCCCTCGGCGTAGAACGAGCGGAAGAGGCGCACCGTCTCGGCGACGGTCAGCTTCTCGGAGAACTGCGTCTCCTGCAGCTGCACGCCCAGGCGCTCGCGCAGCGACGACTCGTCCGTCGCCCAGCGACGCCCCAGCACCACCACGTCGCCGTCGTCCGGGACGAGGAGCCCCTCGCAGATCTCGATCGTCGTCGTCTTCCCGGCGCCGTTGGGGCCCAGCAGGCCGAAGCACTCGCCCGCGCGCACCTGCAGGTCGAGGCCGTCGACAGCGACCACGTCGCCGTAGCGCTTGCGCAGGGCACGCACGTCCAGGGCGAGGGGGGCGACGGACATGACCTGCAGTCTAGCGCCTTGCCCGGGGCGTTCGACAGGCACCCGTCCGGCGCCGCCGCGAGTCGCGGTCACGCTGTGGCGTGCGCATGTCGTGCATAACTTGCGCGGCGCGCAGTCACCACCGAGCACGTCTGGAGCGCAACCATGATCCCCGATCCGTCGGCTGCACCCACGCCGGCCGGCACGCCGACGTCCGCCAACGCGCCGCCCGCGCCGGCGCCGTCCGCATCGACGCTGGCTGCATCGGCGCCGCCCGCTGCGCCGCATCACATCGCGCCCCTTCTCGAGCGCGGCGTCGCGAGCGGCATCATCTCGGCCCAGCAGCAGGCCGCGCTCCTTGCACTTGCCGGGGAGGAGACGACGGCCGGCGACTCCGCGGGACCCGAACGGCCACGCGGCTTCAACGCCGTCACGGTCGCGTACGGACTGGGGGCGCTCCTCGTCCTCTTCGCCTCCGGGTGGTTCCTGGTCGACCGGTGGGCCAAGCTCGGGCCGTGGGGCGTGCTGGCGACGGTCGCAGTCTATGCGGTGGTGCTGGCGCTCGGGGCGCAGTGGCTCATGCGCCGCGGCTTCGTCGTCGCCGGACAGCTCTGCGTCGCGCTGGCGGTGTCGCTCGCGCCGCTGGTGGCGTGGGCAGGGCTCACTCTCGCCGGGCGCTGGCCCGACCCCGCCAGCGGCGATCCGCTGTTGCGAGACCGTGTCTGGATGGGATGGCAGTGGCTGGTGGCCGATCTTTCGCTCCTGCTCGCCGCACTCCTCGTGTTGCGGCGCCACCCCCTCCCCGCCGTCGCCTGGCCGGCCGCCGTCGCGCTCTGGGCCACCTGCCTGCATCTGGGTGACGCCCTGCGGGGCGAGGGGGGCGCCGTGTCGTTCGATCGCTTCCTCTTCCTGGCCGACGGCCTCGCGCTGCTGGTCGTGGCCGACCTGGTGGAGCGCTGGCAGCGGCGTGCGAAGGCCGGCGACCGCGCCGGAGACGCTGCCGGTGACTTTGCGGGGGCCTTCTGGGCCGCGGGGCTTCTGGCCAGCGCCGTCGGCTACCTCGCCATCTGGGGGCGCGCCGACGACGCGTGGCGGCACTTGCTCCTTCCCATCGCGCTCGGGCTCGTGGCGCTCTCGCTGTACCTGCGACGCCGGCTCGTCCTGGTGGCGGGCGTCGCCGGCGTGGTGGGCTACCTGGGCTACCTGGCCGAGGATGTCTTCCGGGAGTACCTCTCGTTCCCGGTGCTCCTGGCGGCGCTGGGGCTCCTGGTCATCGCGCTCACGGTCTGGACGCAGCTTCGTTTTCCGGCGCTGGTGGCCCGCATCGACGCAAGCCGCGCGAGCGACGCCCGCCCGCTCCCATGGAGCGCCCCGATGTCGGCCCTTCCGCTGGTCACGGCACTCGCGCTGGCGGCCCTCGCATTGCGCGACGCTGCAGAGGAGCGCGAGCAGGAGGCCTTCCGGCAGCGCTGGTACCTGTTGCGCCTGCACAGCGGGTCACTGCCGGGCGGCGGTGTGCGGGGCGCGCGTGCGCCGGGGGCGCGTGCGCCGCGACCTGCCCCCCCGATCGCCGAGCCTCCGCGTTCGGCGCCCCCTTCGACCCCGAAACCTTCGACCTGAGGTGTCGTAGAAGTCGGCAACGGTCCCGTCTCCCGGAGTTGTTCGGCATGCTCGCCACGCTGTCCCTCGTCCTCGCCCTGCAGCAGGTCACCGTTCGCGTGGGGGAACCGAACCAGCGTGATCGCGCCGACAGCCTGCGCCGGCAGGCGGTGCGGGATTCGGTCATGTACGAGGCGCTGGAGCGGCGGCTGGACCGTGAAAAGCGCGCGCCCCGTCGAGTTCCGCTCACTCCCGAGCTGGAGCGCAGCGCCTTCCTGGACGACGCGGCGCGAGTCCTCCTGCTCAAGGCGCGCGACGCGCGGCTGTCGCAGGACTCCGCGCTGCTTTCCTACGACGCCAGCGCCTACCAGCGCCTGTCGGTGGGCTTCGGCTTCCGGGCCACGGGGCGCGACCGCCTCCTGATGCGCAGCGAGAACGCCTCGCGCGTGCGCTGGTCGCGCACCGGCGGCGTGCACATCGACCTCAAGGGATCGCGTTCGGTCTTTCCGGCGGCGCCTGACGAGGCGAACGAGGCTGACCTGTCCGAGGTGACGCCGATCCCGTACTACCCGGGGCGTGACGCCCTGTGGGTCGGCTCGGGGCAGGCGCGCGCCGAAGTGGACGAGCGCGAGCTCATCCACCCGTTGGCGTTAGGCGCCGAGGCCTACTACCGCTATGCCACCGGCGACTCGCTCACCATCACGCTCCCCGATGGGCGCGCCATCCGGCTGCGGGAGCTGCGCATCGAACCGCGTCGCCCCGAGTGGAAGCTCTCCGTCGGCTCCTTCTGGTTCGATGTCTCCAGCGGACAGCTCGTGCGCGCCGCGTATCGCCTGGCCGCGCCGCTGGACATCTGGGGGATCGTGGACGAGGAGGTGAAGGAGGAGGCCGCCGAGGCGGTGGCCAGGGGGAACCGGCCGAACAAGGACGACGAGCCGCCGGGATGGGTGAAGGGGATGATCTCGCCGCTCACGGCGCAGCTCGAGGCGGTGACGATCGAGTACGGGCTCTACGGCGGGCGCTTCTGGCTCCCGCGCGCGCAGTACGCGGAGGGCTTTGCCCGCGCGTCGTTCATGCGCATCCCGTTCAAGATGGAGGAGGGGTTCAAGTACGCGAGCGTGAACGGCACCGACTCCATGCCCTCGCTCCCGCCGGTGGTGACGCGTCGGCAGCTGCGTGATTCCCTCTTTGGTGATTCATTGCCCTGGAGCGCGCTGACGTCCGAGCAGCGGAAGGATCGCATCGCGCGGCTCGTGAAGGCCGACTCCACGCGGCGCGCGAACTCGGCGCGGCGCCGGCAGGATGACTGCGCGACGAGCGGGTACTACACGCGCATCGAGTCGCGCGCCGACAACCTGCTGCGCACGGCCGTGCGCATCCCGTGCGACTCCTCGGTGCTCGCCAACTCGCCCGACCTTCCGCCGTCGATCTACGAGGAGGGCGAGGAGCTGTTCGGGGCCACGGAGCGCGACGCGCTGCTCAAGGAGCTGGACTTCTCGTTGCAGCCGGTGTGGGCCCCGCGCCCGATCCGCCTCACGTACGGCCTCTCGCAGTGGCGCTACAACCGGGTGGAAGGGCTCTCGTTCGGCGCCAACGCCTCGCAGCAGCTGGGGCGCGGCTACACGTGGGACCTGACCGCGCGCCTGGGACTCGGCGACCTGGTGCCCAATGCCGAACTGGGGGTGGCCCGCACCAACGGCCGTGCCTCGTGGCGGCTGGCGGGGTATCACCGGCTGGCGGTGGCCAACGACGATTGGGGGGCCCCGCTCTCCTTCGGGGCCTCGCTGGGCGCGCTGCTGTATGGCCGCGACGAGGGCTACTTCTACCGCGCCACCGGGCTGCAGCTGACGCACAGTGCCGATCGTGGCGGTGGAACGGTGACGCGGTTCTTCGCCGAGCGGCACGGCGACGCCAGCGCCGACACGCGCTTCAACGTGTCGCGCGCGCTGGGCGGCGGGAGCGAGTTCTTCCCCAACATCGACGCGGTACACGCGACCGTGGCCGGCGTGGAGGTCCGCAACCGCCGTTCGGCGGGGCTCGATCCCATGGGCTGGCGTCTCCTCACCGACCTGCGACTCGAGGGTGGCTGGACCACCTTCGACTCCGCCGATGCGTCGCCGTCGCGCGCGTACGGGCGCGTGGTGGGCGAGGCGACGGTGAGCCACGGGGTGGGATCGCGGGCCGCGGCGGCGCTCACGGTTGGGGGGGGAGTCAGCCGCAACGCGCCGCTCCCGCAACGCGGCTTCTACCTGGGCGGGGCACAGACGGTGCGCGGGCAGCTCCTCGGTGCAGCTGGCGGCCTTACGGGTGGCGAGGCGTTCTGGCTGGCGCGCGGCGAGCTGGCCATGTCGCGCGGCGTGGTGCAGCCGGTCGTCTTTGGCGACCTGGGGTGGGCAGGGGCGCGCGACGCGTGGCGCACTCCCGGTCGTCCCATCAGCGGCGCGGGCGTTGGCGCGTCGGTCATGGACGGGCTCGTGCGCCTGGACCTGTCGCGCGGCATCCATCCGCGCCAGCAGTTCCGCGTGGACCTGTACGTCGAGGCGCGCTTCTAGACGCCGGATCCTAATGCCGGAAAGACAGTGCCGCGCGGCGTGCCTCGCCCGCGCGCGGCGTTCGCTCGTCAGGCAACTTCCCTTTGCCCATCGGCCCGGCCGCCGCTAGAATTGGCGCGCGCGCGCATCCCGGCGCTCGGCAGCAGACACGACCTCTAGTGGCGGAGGGATCGTCCGATGTGGGAAGACTTCAAGAAGTTCCTCGAGAAGGCGAACGTCGTGGGGTTGGCACTGGCGGTGATCGTGGGTGGCGCGGCCGGGGCGGTCGTGAAGTCCATGACCGATGACCTGCTCATGCCGATCATCGGCGCGGCAATCCCCGACGGGGCGTGGCGCGAGTTCGCCATCAACATCGGGCCGATCAAGCTCGGCATTGGCGCCTTTGCCGGGGCCTTCCTCAACTTCGGGATCATCACGTTCATCGCGTGGCGCATCGGCAAGATCTTCATGAAGCCCGAGCCGCCCGCGCCGCCTCCTGCTCCCACCAAGACGTGCAACTTCTGCCTGAGCACCATTCCGCAGGCCGCCACCCGCTGCGCCCAGTGCACGTCGCAGCTCTGAGCCGGTGGGCGTGAGCGGGCGCTGACCCGTTCGCCCGCCGTCCCGGCGCCCGCAACGCGCGTGCGCCGCCTCACGTGACAACGCCAGCGACGCTGCCCCTGGGGCGCGTCGCTGGCGTTCGCATTCCCGTCAGCTGCGCCCGGGGCCGAAGTGCAGCGATCCCACGGCCAGGAAGATCTCGCGCAGGAAGGTGAGGAGGCAGCCGACGAGCGAGATGGTGGCCAGGATGAACAACGCGGCGACGGCGCCACGCACGTCGTGCACGAAGTAGGCGCCGAAGAAGAGCGTCGCGATGACCACGCAGACCAGGAGCGCCGAGGTGGTGCCGAGCGTGATGGCGACGTTCACGACCTTGGCGCGACGCGAGAGCATGGCCAGCTCGGTGCGCAGCTCGCGCGTTTCGCCCACGCCGGCCGCGTGAAAGTGCTCCTCGAGCACGCGCCCGCGGTCGATGATGCGCGCCAGGCGGCTGGTAAGGACGTTGAGCAGGGTGGCGACGCCGGTGAGCAGGAAGACCGGGGCGACCGCGAGCTGGATGACGTGGACGATGTCGGAGACGACGGGAAGGTCTTGCATCCGGCGACGCCGCCGCGCCTAGAGCGAGAGCGTTCCCGACGCCACCATGACCGCCGCACCGCCCACGCGCACCGCGGTGATGGCGCCGTCGCGCTTGTCGCACGCGACATGGATGAGCGAGGGGCGCCCCATCTCGTACCCCTGCTCCACGACCCAGCGCAGCGTCCCGGTGGCCGTGGCGTCACGCGTGGCCAGGTAGCCGCCTAACGCGGCGCACGCCGAGCCGGTTGCCGGGTCCTCGGGAACGCCGGAGCCGGGGCCGAACATGCGCGCCCGCACCTGGTGCGACGGGTCCTCGGGGTCCATAGCAAAGACCATCACCATGTGCGCCGGCGAGCTGGCCAGCGCCGATTCCCACGGGTCCAGGCGCAGGCGGGCGCGCCGCACCGCCTCCCGCGATCGCACCGGGACGAAGGTGAAGGGGAGCCCGCACGAGACGGCCTGCGGGTGCCAGGCGCCGCCCACCAGCTCCTCCGGGCCTAACGAGAGCATCGCCGCCAGCACCTCGGGTGCCGGTGGCGGCGGCAGCACCTCGGGGAGCCTGGCCACCGAGAACTCGGCGAAGGTGGCCAGGCCTCCCTCGGCGCGGATCGTCACCGGCACGGGCCCCACGCCCTCCTCGAACACGATCGGCGTCTCCGCCCCCGTGAGCGTGAGCTCGCCGATGGCCGCCAGCACCAACGCCGACCCCACGGTGGGGTGCCCGGCAAACGGCACCTCGCCGCCGGGGGTGAAGATGCGCACGCGCCGCGTGTGCGCCGGATCGTCAGGCGGAAGGACGAAGGTGGACTCGGAGTAGTTGAACTCCCGCGTGATGGCGTGCATCTCCGCCGTCGTGAGCCCCCGCGCATCGGGCAGAACCGCCAGCTGGTTCCCCCCGAAGCGCTGCGACGTGAAGACATCGCAGGTGTGGAACTGATACGCTCGCACGCTCACCTCCCGTCTCTCGTCTCCCGTCTCCCGTCTCTATTC
>CAZVDJ010000214.1:0-6989 GCA_964626245.1 uncultured Gemmatimonadaceae bacterium | reverse complement strand
ACCGTGTGAGTGCAAAGCCCGGGAGCGAGAGTCGCAACGCGCGTTCCAAAAGCATTCGACTACTTGGCACCCCGCACTGCGTTATCCACCGCTGCTCGCAGGCTGTACAACGTTGAAGCTGAGCTGCAAACGAGGGCAATAGTGCGAGCGAAGCGAGCACACCATAGATCGGTTGTCAGCTCCAGCGCCGGTTATGCCGCGCGCGCTGCGGAAGTACCCGCTACACGGGACGAAGGCGAAGGCTGCGATGCTGCGACGGTGAGTCGCTGGCGACGACACCCGCGACGGGCTCGGATCCTCCCTCCTCGGAGCGTGCCAAGCGATCATCCGTATCGCGATGGTGGCGACGACGCACCATCCAGGCGCCCGCGCCGACACCGAGCAACGCAGCGCCAGCGAGCGCTGCCCATACGGGTGGAGACCCGACGAAGGAAGTGATACCGAGCGCGAGCAGGGGATAGGCAGCGAGTTGGGCGGCGGCGAAGGCTGCCAGCACGCCCGCTGCCGGCCGCGCTCCCAGGCGCCACGCCCCGGCAGCGGCGGCAAGCGTGGTCGCGATGTCGAGTGCTAACGGGAGGCGAGGATCGCCGGTTACGGCCAGCGCGGCGCGGTCGACCATGCGCAGCGCGAGCCACCAGCCGCCGAGGGACACGACGTTGACGAGCAGGCTGGCGACGCGTGGTCGACGAGACGTGGAGGCGACGACCGATCGAGGCGACTGCCACTCCTCCAGCGCACCCGTCAGGGCGTGTGCAGGGATGCCCGCCTCGTGCGCGAGCTCGCGCAGTTGCGCGAGGGTGAGGGAAGGGCCCTGTCGCGCCTCGAGCTCGATCGCGCGCGCCAGGATGCGATGCGCGAGCTCCTCCGGCACGCGGGTGCCGTCAGCGGGCGGTTGTTCGAAGGCGCTCATCTCGATCTCCTCCCCTCACACCGGTGGTCGTTCCACTCCGACGGAGCAGCCTCTAGCGGCATAACGTCCAAGCTCAACTGCCAACGAGGGTAATAGTGCGAGCGGAGCGAGCATACCATAACTCGGCTGTCTGCTCCAGCGCATGTTAGGCCTCACGGGCGCACGGACGCCGAGCCAAGCGTGCCAACGATGCACCCTTTGAACATCGGAAGTCAGGCTCCCTTACCCAGAAGGAAGCGATCCAGCTGGCGAGGAGTCAACGGAGGGCTGCTGACTCGTGTGAGCTGCGCTCGGAGGACCCATGCCTTCGAGACAAAGATGCGATAAGGCTCGTCTCCAAGGTCGCCCCACTCGGGAGGGATGCTGGCTTGGATGCGGAGCCGCTGCAATCCCCGAGTCGCGATGCTGTCCTGGATGAAGAACCAATTCGGGGCGTGAAAGTGCAGGTACTTCGACGCGAAGGATCGCTGGTGCGTGCCCGAGAGGGAATGAAGGGCTGACACAACCGCGGCATGCGCGCGGAGGACCGGCCCAAGGTCGCGTGGCGAGTTCGGGTGCCCACCGGCAACCTCAGCGAGATGGGCGTCCACGCCGGATCTGGCGAGCGCCGCCGCCGCGCGTCGGTAGTACTCATCTATCGGGATCTTGGTCGCTTCGCGCGAGGTCGGGCGGCGTTCGATGGCGGCAGTGTAGGCGCGGCCGATCAGCCAGAGCTTGGCGATGATGTCGCGGGGAGTGTCGTGGCGCGGGCACTCCGCGCATAGGCGGTATAGCGCATCGTTGCCGGTACTCCAGAGATCCTCGGTGCCTGCGCGGGCGGCCTCAATCTCAGCAACCGAGAAGGTCATGCAGGTCAGTCTGGAAGTGAGGCCTAACGCCCGGGTTCACCCGCAGACGAACGAAATAGTGCGAGCGTAGCGAGCACACCATAGCTTGGCTGTCGGGTGCAACCCCATGTTGGGCCGAGCCTGCGCGCCTACGCGGCGCTCCCGGCCCACGGCTTGATGCGCCGGAGGACGGGCGCAAGCGCCTTGGCCGCCACCTCGGTGTCATAGGCCGCCTGCGCGCGCAGCCAGTAGCCATTCGAGAGCCCGAAGAACCGACAGAGACGAAGGTCGGTGTCCGCGGTAATCGCGCGCCGGCCGGCGATGATCTCGCCGATACGCTGGGCGGGGACGCCGATCTCCTTGGCCAGGCGGTACTGGGAGAGCTGCATCGGCACGAGGAACTCCTCCAGCAGGAGTTCTCCAGGCGTGACGGGCTTGAGCGCGGACATAGGACGACTCGGCTTAGTGGTAGTCCACGATTTCGACGTCCGCTGGGCCGGCGGGGGTCCAGCGAAAGCAGACGCGGTACTGATCGTTGACCCGGATACTGTGCTGACCGGCGCGATCACCCTTGAGAGCCTCCAGGCGATTTCCGGGCGGCACGCGCAGGTCATCGAGCCGCCCGGCGATCTCGAGCTGGCGCAACTTGCGTCGCGCCACGGTGGCGATGTTCGCGAAGCGTCGGGTGCTGCGGCCGCTGGCGAGTGCCTCCGTGTCGGCATCGCGGAACGAGACGATCATCGCGAATAATAACGCCGCGCGTGATCACGTCAAGCGTGGCTAGCGGCCCCGCCACCGTCCGGCTGCGGCCCAACGTTTGCGTTCAGCTGCAGCCGCATCAAATAGTGGCGCGCGTAGCGCGCCAACAATAGCGCGGCTGTCAGTCTGCAACGCTCTGTTAGCCAGCATCGATTACGCTATGGCTTCCAGTGCCACGATGAGCGGTATGCCGTTAGCCCCGTTTCCTGCCAAGTAAACTTGGTCCACATGTCTTGCTTTGGATCGCCGCCATACTTGGAACTCTCACTGAGCTTGTTGTACACGTCTGCCGTGATCACTGAGGCGTAGTTGCCGTCGCGCAGGCTGCAAAGCTTGGCGGCATAGTTGGCTACTCGACCTATCCACACCAAGTCGTTGTCGCCTCGAACGCCTGTCTTTGCCACGAAAAGTGAGCTCGAGTCGATCCCAACCGCTTGCTTCACCTCGTACGCGGAAGTTGGATACTTCTCCTTGATCGCCGGATTGATGATCTGTGTAACGGCGTAGTTGATCTGAAGAGCGCACTTTGCTGCATTTGAATTCCTGGAGTCGCCGATGAATACGCCCATTACCCGGTCGCCGTCGAAAGCAGTGATCGACCCGCCATTGCCTCGAATCAACTCGGAAGCGCACATCAAGTAGCATTTGTAGACTTCCGCGGCGAACCAATTCTTGTACCCTTGGACTAGACCAGTTGAATCTGCAAGGTCCGCGTAAAGCACGGTGCCATCGAGAGTAATCGCATCATTGCCGAGCTTGAGATCACTCGCCTCCGGGACCACCCGCCCTTCGCGAGTCGCCCACGCTGTGTTCAGAACGTCCTTTACCAGCGTGGTGAGTTCCGCCGCATTCTTCATGGTCAGAGCGGGCCAAGGCGATTGATGGCGCGGCGGAGTTCTGTGCAAGCAGGTCCCAGCCGTGAGCGAACACTTTCGACGGATCCATTTGGGTAGTCAATTGGCTTCACGCCCAGAAGGTCGCTCGGGATTTTGAAGTCTGTGCCGCGTGGAGAGAAGACGAACATACGCTCGCGACCGATTTGCCCCATGACCAAGCCGAGCTCGAAAAGAACGTTGTCGCGCGGTCCAAAGGCGACAACCTCCCGGGTCTCGATCTTGTCGTCGGGCGATAGGAGTAACACGCCAAAGTCTATCCGAGCTACTAGTGCGGTCAGGTCCTCGATCGGCGTCTTCGACGGATTGAATACGCCATCGGTCCAAATTTCAACGATCACGGGATCGTGATCGAACGCGACTTGAATCTCGCGAGCGATCTCAAGTCCCTCAGTCGAGCACCCTACAAAGACAACCGGTTCTACTCGCGGCGTTCGTATCAGGGCATTCCGTTCGGTCAATCGTCTGCTTAGTTCTACGGCAATTCGCCGCCACACGCGTGGATTGGCGTTTGCGAATTCAGTTAGCACCGGCTCGGAGCACTTCAAGACGAGCGAATGATCACTTGCGACGACAGTAGCGGATCGTCTCGCCGCTGGATCAATCAGCGCCATCTCACCTACGTGAGAACCCGCCGACCGCTTAGTCAGGTGGCGGCCATTCACCGAAATTGCCAGCGTGCCGGAGATAATGACGTAAATGTCATTGTCTGGCGCACCTTGCTGAATCAACGTTGCGCCGGGCTGCAGTTCGACGAGTTCACAGCGAGACACGAGCCCTCCCAAGTCACCAAGTCCACGGAGCAGGCCAGACTCGGAGAGTGTCTCTAGCAGGAGCGTTCGTCCGGCTTCGCCAGCGAAGCGCGATATGATGGCGTTAGCGGGTGACTTGTCGGCATCGCCAGTCATCTGATTCTCAGTCGGACGGTGCAGGTTGCAATAGGAGGGGTGAAGACAAGCACAGTGACTGCTCGGGCGTGGTGGTTACGAGAAGACACCGAAGCCGTGCTGGCTAACGTCCGTGTTCAGCAGCGTGGCTGTATCATAAGATGGCGGCGTAGCCGCCTTCCGACACGCCACGTCTGCTGCAACACCATGTTATGCGGCGCCTCCCCAGGGTTGCGCGAACTCCGCCGCGCGCTCCCGGATGAACCGCAACCGAGCCTCCGCCCATCTCTCAGATTGTTCGGCATACGCATTGTCGAGCTCCTCGAACGGCTGATCAAGATAGGTGGCCGCGAAGGCCTCCGCAGTCCCGGCCTCCATCGCCTTCTCGAGCGCGGGGGCATGGTCTCCTAAGAGGGTGAGCGCCCGCTCGACCAGCGCACTGGCTTCGGGTACCCCCAACGCCTCAAAGGCCGCCGGTGCTTCGGGAGCGAGAGCACCCGACGGGTTAAAGAAGAGCTGATTGAATCCCCCGTTGAGCACCTCGGCGTCCACTACGAACGCGACGTACCACGTTCGCAGGGCGTCGGGAAGCCGATCGAGTTCCTCGGCGTCATCCACTCCTGTCGACAGCCGTTCAACGACGTATGCGATCAGAGAGCCTTCCACGTCATCATCGCTGATGGCGCCGAGGCTTTCGGGCGTAAGTCGTTCAAGCTTTGGTGGCGGGGTAAACGAAAACTCCACTCAACCTCCTTTCCGGCACCACGCCGCATAACGTTCAAGCTCAACTGCCAACGAATGGAATAGTGCGAGCGGAGCGAGCACACCATAGCTCGTTGGTCTGTTGCAGCGCCCGTTAGCCGGGCGTGATGGAGTGGAGCGCTTGTCAGCGCGAGATGGCAAAGTCGAAGGTCTGCTGGACGAGCGAGCAGATGGGACGGTGCGCGCGCCGAGCCGGCGAGTATCGTTGACCAGGGAGCTGGTCGCGCACCGCGCGAGCGAACGCGGGGTGAGAGCTCTCGAGCATGCGGGCAGTGCCGGGCATGACGTGGCCGGCCGTGTCAACGACGAACTGCGCCACGACGCGTCCGGGCACGCGTCGGAGCACAAGGTCGGTCGGGTAGCGAATCGCGGAGGACTCGCTCAGCAGGGGCCAAGCGGGCGCATCCGGCGCTGTGGAAGGTGCTGGCAGCTCCGCGTCGGGTTGCCGCGTGGCGAAGCGAACCTGGTACGATCTGATCTGCGGCGGGTCCACGCGGCGGACCATGCGAGGCGTCCACACGGGCAGGTGCGCATCGATGGAGAACCGCAAGCGAAAGTGCTCGGTAGGCGAGACAAGGAACTGGAAGACCCCGTCACGAGCGGTGCGGGCGACAGCCATGGTACGGTCGGAGCTGTCGACTAGCGCAACCTCGATGCAGGGCAGCGGCGCGCCGGACGCAGAGTCGACCGCAATACCGGCGAGCCCGTCCTGCGCGGCGAGCGGCAAGGGCACGGTGCTAGTTGCTAGGACGAACAGGTAGCGTCGCATGAACAATGTGCGGGAGCACCGGCTAACGCCCAAGCTCAGCTGCCGCCGAGGGCAACAAAGCGGCGGCGGAGCCGCCGCCCACCATGCTTCGGCGGTCTGCTGCAGCGCCCGTTAGGCGGCGACTCACACTGGCTACAGCAGTCGTTCATCTGGCTCCTCCGGGAGTTGCGCTAGATCCGCGTTGACGTCGGCCACGTCTACCTGCACACTCATGTCGCCGTTGAGCATGGCAGCCAATTGAGGCATGTACGACGTCCAGATGACGTGACTCACCGCGCGCGAGTCCATGCCGCGGCTGATGGCAGGAAGGGCCGGATTATTGGTGTCATGGCGACTCGCAGTGTAGTACTGATGTCCCCCTCCACCCTTGAGACTTCGCCGCCTGCGGTGCCTCCATGCCACGATGCAGCGCGGGCCAACGCTTCGATCGGCCATTGCCGTGCAAACCTTGAGCGATAGGGCCGCAAGCTCGTCGGCCACGCGACGATCACTAAGGCGCCCTCGTGCGTGGGCCGCCACCAGGCTCAAAAGAGGTCGCCGCCAGGAGCGGTCGTGCAGCAGAGCCGCGGCTCCAGAGCCCGCGACCGCAATGCGAGGCGTGATGGAGAAACCTCGTGACGTTTGCTTCCGCCAGCGAGTGTGTCGAAAGGTCATCGTCTTGCGGTCAGGCGATAGGGCGAGATCAATAGAGTAGAGTCGCAGCTCGCCAGAAACGACAGCGGGAATGAGAATATTATGTTGCGGGCCGTCGAGGACTTGTAGACCGCTAAGGTGGCGCGGCAGCTCACGTTGGGCTGCGCCAGCGAGCGCCCGTAGAGACGGTTCCATGGGCCAGTTCCGGCCCCGAAGCACGGCACTCATCCAATCGGCAGGTTCAGTACCCCGCGCGGTGGCCCCAAGACCTGCATATCCGAGAATCGCGAAACCATCCTCCGTGTCGAGGAACATCAGCTTCCGCGCATCGTCCTTCACGACGCGGGAGCCTCGAGTGAGTCGACGGTCAGCGACCATCCACAGCGTCTCTGGCCCCATGACAGTCAACACTAGCGTCATGACATTGCACTGCGGGTAAGTGCTGACAGCAAAGTCCGAGAAGAACCGCACGCGCAGGGCGGCGCAAGCCGCCTAACGTCGGGTTCACCTGCAGCCGAAGGCAATAGAGCGAGCGTAGCGAGCTTACAA
>CAZVDJ010000213.1:0-6990 GCA_964626245.1 uncultured Gemmatimonadaceae bacterium | reverse complement strand
AGCCGGCCGCGGAGCGAGGCGATGGAGGCGGCCCGGCGCGCGGGGGCGGTGGTGCAGTCGTCTCCCGGCCCCACCACCGACGTCCTGGTGCGCGGTCGCCCGAACAAGCAGCAGATTGCCGGCGCGGCCGGTGGCACCAAGCTGCTGGAGGTGAAGCGGCTGGCGGCGCGCGGGCACCAGATCGCGGTGATCGGCGAGCAGGCGTTCTGGTCGCTGGTGGAGAAGGGGGGGCGCGGGGCCGGGAAGCGGCGTTAGGCGGCGGGGCGCCCAGCGGCGCCCCTCAACCTCGGGACCGGGGATGTGGTGCCGGTCCCGCGCGAGCCCGCGCCGGCTTCTGCCGAGCGCCCGGCTCCTCGGCACGGGTCACCACCACGTCAACCAGGCGCTCGCCGCCGAACGGAGGCGGTTCCGACGGGGCATTCGTGACCGGCGCGGACGGCGCGGGCTGCTGCGTTCGATCCGTGGGTGAGTTGGCCCACATCACCGATCCCGCCTTTCGGCGATAGTACTCAAAGAGATCATCCAGGACGCCACAGTCCTCGCGTGCCCACAGCGCGACAGGTGCAACGATGGGGGAGCCGTGTCGCTGCCGGAAGTACACGCCGCGATGGTTGTCCAGCCGCTCTCCCGAGTCTCCCCACCGCACCAGCGTGAGGCATCGGTTGTGCAGCCACCAGTCCAGGAGATATCGCACCGACGGTCGAAGCAGTCGCGGGTCCGGCCGTCGCGGCGCACCCGGCACCGCCTGCTCAACGTGGTCCGCGACCACCCCCTGCATCACGGGATCCAGGCGCCGATTGACTTCACGCGCGCGGGCACCGCGAATCGTGGCCTGGTGCTCATCGAAGCTCGCCAGCACCACGCGGATGCTCGCCGTACCCTCGCGCGCGCGGCTCACGAGCTCTTCCCCAAATGACGCGTAGGCCCAGCCGTCCTCGTGAAAGAGCCACTCGCCGGTCGTCCAGACGCCGGTGACCTCGACCACGCGGGCTCGGCGGGCCTCCGCGAGCAACTCCGAGGTCCACTCCTGCAACTCGGTCACGGAACGCAACGTCGAGGAGCGGGCAAACATCCATGGCGTCGACGGCGAGACACTGTGCGAGACCTCGATCTGCGGGGCATTCCCGATCACGCGGAAGCGGTCGGCGAGATACTGGTCGAGTCGCACGAAACGGGCACGAACGGCGATGCCGGCGCGAGAGAACTCCAGTCGGTACTCGGGGACCAGTCGATCTGCCGGGAGCTCGAGTTCACGGAGGAGAACGGCGGCAAGTGCCAGGTGATCGCGCTCCGCGAGTTCGAAGTCCGCCCGGAGAAAGCGAGGGCCCGCGCGATGGATGGCACCTCCACGATGAAGGCGCAGGAGCTTGTGCTCCACGAGGTGTTTCAGCGCGTCACCAGCACCGCCGGGCGGGACCGGGATGCGCTGCACGTCCGCGATGCTCTCCACCGTGAAGAACCCGCGACCCTTCACGGCCTGCAGGACGACCTCAGCTGCAAAGCGCTTTGAGGGCTGGTTGGTCCGCCGATCCGAGAAACACGTGGCGATTACCTCGTGCCTCGCCACTGGTATCCAGGTCGCGACGCCACGGGGCTCACGATGGCCGTGTTCCAGTAGCTGCAACAGCAAGGACAGCCCCACGCCCGCGTCGGTTCGGATCCACTCCACGCTGTCCACGAGGCGCTCCTGCCGGAGGCGCTCCAACTCCGGCGAAGGTGCGCGAATGTTGATGCTGAAGATCTTGAGCTTGCCAAGGGGGTGCTCGGCCCGCAGGTCGCGGACCAGGGCAGTGAATGCGGACTCGGCCGCTGCGTACCCGACCAGCAGCAAGACGATGGTGCTTGCGTCGTCGGGCGAGGCGCGCCGACGCTCCGCCCTGGTGCGTGATTCGTCGCCGCCCTGCCCACGGAAAACGTGCCGAAGCATGAAGTGCCAAACGGACGACTCACCGTATCGCTGCAATTCCTCGGGTCGAAGCCGGAAGAAGTCCACATCGACCGAACCGAAAGGCTTGAGCAGGAAGCGGACGTTGTCACCGGTCCGGAGCCGCGAGGCGTCGCCCGGGATCACGAACGACCCATCGATCACGCGGATGCGTTCGGGTAGCTCATCTCGCAGCGAGCGCTCGAGCAGGGTGTCGAAGTTGAGCGACACCATGTCGTCGATATAGTCGTGCTTGGCGAGGTGTGCGAGGAGTTCGTACGGCAGCGGCGATGCGATGTCGTCGGGGAGCGAGCGTCGCAGGCACGCGCGAATCGCCTGACGGCCGAATTCGGTCGCACTGAGCACCGAGGCGAGCTCGAAGAGCGTGAGGTCAGTCAGGCGTCGTGGCACGCGACCAAAGGCGGCCTGCGCCTCACACCGGAAGAGCGCGTCCAGCGCCGCTGCGGCTTCGCCGGCCCGTGGCACGCGCGCCGCCTCGGAACCCTCGGCAGAAGGGTGCCGAAATCTCAGGACGGCCTCCCAGATCGCTTCCTTGAGTTGCTGGCCACTCGGGAGTCCGGCGGCCGCCGAGGCACCCGCGCCGACGAACGGCACGATGATGGTTCGATCGATGGCGTCCCGCGCGGAGGCGCGTGGGGCGTCGTGACCCGGTGGCTGGCGAGTGAGGGCCAGATGCGAGCGACGACGCTTCTGCATCAGGTTGGCCAGTCCGCTCAGCTTGTAGACGCTGTCCTTCGGAACCTGCTCCAACCGTGGACTGTCGGCCCGCATGTGCACGCTCCCGCTGGCGTGACCCTTTGCGCGACTGCGTGGCCGCGCGCGCAAGACGCCCGCAACCACGCTCTGCCGCGTCGGCAGGGCAGGACCAACATTCTCCAACTAGGGGTGAGTGGCGTCAAGCCGCAGCAGAGTCCGCGAGGCGAGCCCGTCCGCGTGTGACCGCACCACCGGCCCCCCCGCCGACGTCACTCCGAGCGCAACGCCGTCATGGCATCCACGCGCGACGCCCGCCACGCCGGGAGCAGGGTGGAGACCAGCGCCACCGCGCCGAGCCCTACCGCCACCATCGCGATGGTCACCGGGTCGCGCGGCGAGATGCCGTAGACCAGGGGTCGCAGCGCGCCGGCCATCCACGTGGCGGCAAGCGCCCCCACGACGATGCCGCCGGCCGCCAGTGCGCCACCCTGCCGCAGGAAGTGCGACAGGATCTGCCGCTGCGTGGCGCCTAACGCCGACCGCACCCCGATCTCGCGAGTGCGCTCGCCCACCATCCCGGAGAAGACACCGAAGATCCCGACGGCGGCCAGCACCAGCGCCGAGAGCGCGAACGACTGGAAGAGGCGCTCGGCAAAGCGCCGCTGGGCACTGGCGCGCTCCACCAGCGTGGGCAGCGCGAGCACCTCGGCGATGGGGATGCCGGGGTGCACGCCGTGGATCGCGTCGCGCAGGGACCGGACGAGGGCGTCGGGGTTCACGGTGGAGTGCACGACGAGACGCACGAAGGCATCGGAGAAGTGGTTCTGCTCCATCGGCAGGTAGAGCTGCGGCGTGGCGTCGCCGTCCAGCGTGGGGTGGCGCACGTCGTTCACGACGCCAACCACCGTGCGGAGCGGCGAGTCGGGCGGCCCCATGCGCAGCCGGGCACCTAACGGGTCCTGGTCGCCGAAGCGCCGCCGGGCCAGCTCCTGGTTGATGACGACGACCGGGTCGCCCGTGGCCACGTCGCCAGCGTCCAGGAAGCGCCCGCTGATGAGCCGCAGCCCCATCACGGAGGCGTAGTCGCTGGTGACGGCGAAGCGAAACGCCTCGCCGCCGCCACCGCGCGCATCGGCATCGGGACGGGCTTCCTCCCAGTGCACCCCGAACGAGTCGAAGTCGCCGGAGAGCGGAAGCTGCGAGGTGAGGGCGGCAGACTCCACGCCGGGAATCGCGCGCACGGCCTCGTGCACCGAGCGCCACGTCTGCCACACCGACTCGTCCGTGGGAAAGCGCGTCCCGGTGGCGCTGAGCGCCAGCTCGATGCGCTGCGCGGTGGCAAACCCCAGGTTCACGGCGAGCAACCGCTGCACGCTCTGCACCAGGATCCCCGCGCCGAAGAGAAGGAGGAGCGCGAGCGCCAGTTCCGACACCACCAGCGACCGGCGGACGAGGTCGTGCGTGCCGCGTGCCACGGTCCGTGAGGAGGCGGCGAGCCGGTCACGCAGCCCGCGCGTGTTGAGGAAGGCGGCAGGAGCCGCACCGCTCAGCACTCCAAGGGCGATGGACAGCGCGATGGTGAAGACCATGAGCGGCGTGTCGAGCCGCACCTGGTCCAGGCGCGGAATCGACGACGGGGCGAGGGCGAGCAGCCCGCCCAGCGCGGCATTGGCGATGGCAAAGCCGAAGAGGCCACCCAGCGCAGCGACCAGCAACGCCTCGACGACCATGCCGCGGGCCAGCCGCCAGCGGCTGGCGCCGAGCGCCGCGCGAATGGTGGACTCGCCGCCTCGCTGGATGCCGCGCGCCAGGAAGAGGTTGGTGGCGTTGGCCAGCGCGATGAGGACGAGCAGCGCGGCCGCGCCGAGCAGTGCCAGCAGGGGGCCTCGCGTTGCCTCCACCAGCTCGTCTCGCAGCGGCGTGACCGCCACGCCGTTGTTGCCGTACTCGCTCGCGTACGCGCTGCGCAGGCGATCGAAGGCCCGCGCGACGTCGCGCGCGGCGACACCCGCCGGCACCCCGTCACGCAGGCGCGCCACGGCTTGCAGGTGGCGGCAGTTCCGGCACGCCGAGCCGGTGGTGTCGGCGTAGCCCAGGGGGCGCAGGAGCTGCGCGTCGGGGTTCAGGACGCTCTCGTACGAAGGCGGGAGGATGCCGACGACGCGGTGCTCCACGTCGCCCAGCCGAATGGTCCGTCCCACGAGCGACGAGTCGCCACCAAAGCGCTGCTGCCAGAGACGGTGGTCGAGGATCACCACGGCCGTGGCCCCCGGGCGGTCCTCCTCGGGCGCGAACGGGCGCCCCAGCGCGAGTGGCACGCCCATCACGTCCAGGTAATTGGCCGAGACGCGCATCCCCAACAGGCGTGTCGACCCGCTCTCCTCGGAGAGGGTGGGTGCCCACCACCCCACGGCGGCCACCTGCGCCAGCGACGGCGATTCCCGCGCGAGGTCGGCAATCGTGTTGTAGCCGATGCGCCCGGCGCTGCCGTCGGCGAAGCGCTCGCGCAACGTCACGATGCGGTCGGCCTCGCGGAAGGGGAGTGCCCCCCACAGGGCAGGGCGCGCGATGGCCGTGATGGCGCACGCCGCACCGATCCCGAGCGCGAGCGTCAGGCTGGCGGTGAGCGTGAAGCCTGGCGTGCGGCGCAGCCGGCGCGCTGCCAGGGCAACGTCGAAGCCGAGGTCCGACATGAGTCCTCGCGTGAAGGGAACGGCGTCGGGGTCGTCGTTGCGCCGCAGCGACGCGGCGATCGCCTCGCGCCAGAAGCGGCGGCGCGCGGCGCGTGGTCCGGCCTCCGAGCGACTGGTGGCGTGGAAGGCCTCCACCAGGTCGCCCACCAGGAACTCGCGCTCGTGCACGGGAATGCAGCGCTCCATGAGCCAGAGCGCCAAACGAGGTGGAGCAGGCGAGGGGCGCCGCGGTTCAGCCACCACTAGCCCTCGAGCTGGGCCGTGAGGCCGCGCGACAGGGCGCGCATGGCGCGCCACGCATCGGCGATGGCGGCCTGGCCATCGGGGAGCACGTCGTAGTGCCGGCGCCGGCGCCCGCCGCGCTGCGGCAGCGGGTCGCCGAGCCGCGAGCGCACGTATCCCTTCTCCTCCAGGCGTGCGAGGGCGGTGTAGACCGCGCCGAGGGTGACGTCGCGCCCGGATCGCTCCGCGATCTCGCGCTGCACCGCCGCGCCAAAGCCGTCTTCACCACCCAGGCGCAGGAGCGCCAGCATCACGAGTTGTTCGAGGTCGCCAAGGGGCATGTGATTTCTCCGTAAATCAGGAATAAATCGGCGTGGGGCGTACGGCAAGGGGGCGAGGGACGAAAGGCTGAAGGGCCCGCATGAAGGGAGGGGATGAGATGGGGAAGCGCAGGCAGGGGGCGTCGCCGCGGCCAGCGATGCGGCTCTGCTTGACGCCTCCCTCGCGCGCGTGCGAACGTGGCGGCGGCGCCGCGGCCCGAGATGGCGCATCCCCTCCACGAGGCTTCGTCCATGCCCAGGCCTTCTGCACGCGCCTTCGCCATCGCCGCGATCCTGTTCGTGTGCGGTTCCACCTCCGGCGCCCCGCAGGCGGTCCGTGTCGACCGCGACGACCTTGGCGGGATCGTGACCGGCCCAAACGGCCCGGAGGCGGGAGTCTGGGTGATCGCCGAGACGCGCGACCTCCCCACGCGGTATGCGAAGATCGTCGTCACCGACGATCGGGGACGGTACCTCATCCCCGACCTTCCGGCAGCCACGTACGACGTGTGGGTGCGGGGGTATGGCCTGGTCGACTCACCCAAGTCGAAGGCAAGGCCCGGCGAGCAGCGCAACCTGTCCGCGGTGGCGGCGCCGTCGGCGCGCGCGGCGGCCGAGTACTATCCGGCCGGCTACTGGTACGCCTTGTTGCAGCCGCCGGGAACGGAGGAGTTCCCCGGAACGGGTCCCGAGGGGAACGGCATCAGCCCCAACCTCCGCGACCAGTCGCAGTGGCTGCGGTCGATCAAGTCCGGCGGCTGCACCGCCTGTCACCAGCTGGGCACCAAGGGGACGCGCGAGATCCCGCCGCAGCTTGGCACCTTCGCCTCGCACGCCGAGGCGTGGGCCCGGCGCGTGCGCTCCGGGCAGGCCGGTGCCCAAATGAACGGGAGCATCTCGGCGATGGGAGCCCCGCGCGCCTTCCGGATGTTCGCCGACTGGACCACGCGAATCGCCGGCGGCGAGCTGCCGGCCACGCCGCCCCGGCCGCAGGGAGTGGAGCGCAATGTCGTGATCACGCAGTGGGACTGGGCCGACCCCAAGGCCTACCTGCACGACCTGGTGGGGACCGACCGGCGCCAACCGACCGTCAACGCCAACGGTCCCTTCTACG
>CAZVDJ010000212.1:0-7000 GCA_964626245.1 uncultured Gemmatimonadaceae bacterium | reverse complement strand
CGCGGCGCATCCGGACGAGCGGCGCAGCGCCAAAGGCGCCGTGCGCCTGAGCAACCGGACCGATCCGGACAGCGCGAAGATGGCCACGGGCAAGGGCGTCGTGCAGGGCTACACCGCCGTCGCGGCGGTGGATGCGAAGGCGCAGATCATCGTGGACGCGCAGGCGCACGGGACGGGGACCGAGCAGGAGTTGCTGCTGCCGGTGATGGCCGCGCTCGCCCCGCACGCGACGGCCACGACCCTGATCACCGCCGACGCCGGCTACCATAGTGAAGCGAACCTGCGCGCGCTCGCGGACCAGGGCCGGCCCGCGCTGATCGCGGACAAGGGCATGCGCGCGCGCGACGACCGCTTCGCGACGCAGGCCCGCCATCAGCAGGGCCCGGATCCCCTGCACGACAAGTCGCGCGCCGCGACGCGCCTCCCGGTGTACCAGCCCGACGACTTCACCTACGATCCCGTCGCGCGCACCTGTGTGTGCCCCGCGGGGAAGTCGCTCTATCGGAAGGGCAAGAACCTGGTGATCAAGGGCTTTCGCGGCGCGCAGTTCCGCGGGGCGAAGCGCGATTGCGTGCCGTGTGCGCAGCGCGCCCGCTGCCTGCGCACGCCCGATCGGACGCCGACGCGGCAAGTGATGTTCTTCGACGGGCCGGCACCGGAGCGCCCCGAGAGCTGCACCCGGCAGATGCAACGGCGCCTCGACACGCCCGAGGGCCGCGCGCAGTACGGGCGCCGCTTCGCGACCGTGGAGCCGGTCTTCGCGATCCTCCGCCACAACAAGAGGCTCGATCGCTTCACGCTTCGCGGCCGCGCGAAGGTGGACGGGCAGTGCAAGCTCTTCTGCCTCGTCCACAACATCGAGAAGCTGGCCCACTCGGGGTACGCCGCCTAACGGGGCGGCGGCGCGCCCCCCGCGCGCTCCCCGCGGACCGTGAGGCGCCGACGCACGCACCAGTGGCCACCCGACCCACCCGCCCGTCGCGGCATCGGTTATCGAGCGCCCATCGGCCTTCGAAGTGGACTAATCCTACACCCTCAACGTCCGCGTTGAGCTGCGAGGGCCTCAAATAGAGTGCGGCCAAAGGCCGCACAATCCATAACGCCCTCGTCTGCTCCAACGCACGGTTAGGCGGTCACGGCGAGCGCAACTCACGAGGGTCCACGTCTCGGCCGCCGAACCTGAGGTCAGCGGGCGGACGACCGAGAATAGACTCAATGATCCCCTCAATCGCCAGCACCTGTCCGTACGACATCTCAGTGTCCAGAGTGCCTGCCGCCATGCAGTCAAGGTACTTCTCCAGCAGCGGCCGATACTGAGCGTGCTTGGCAGGCCACCGTTCAGTGACCAGCTGATAGAAGCTCTTGTCGGCGTCCGGGTCGTGCGGCCACGTTACCTCGAACGCTTTCGGGTCGGCACCACAGTCCATAGCGAGTCGTAGCATGCGAAAGCGAAGATCGGCGTCTCGACCGATCTCGCTCCGGAATACCGCAGGCAGAGGGATCTCACCCTCATCGCTCGGGCCGCGGTGAAGGTCCAGAGCCATGCGAAGGCGACTCTGGAGGTCAAGCGAATCAGGTTGCCCCTCGATTTCGAGAGCAGCACACATCCGCTCGACAACTTCGTCTCGGTGTCGTCTGCGAGACGCACGCAAGCGGGATGTGCGCAGAAGTTCTCGTATGCTGCTGACCGAAGCGGGGCGAGCGGCAGGTTCATCGCGCGTCAACTGCGCAACGACGTCGTCGACGTAGGCAGCGTCGGGATAGAGCCCTCCGATGAGCTGGGGAGCACTGCCTAGCGGAGGCTTCCCGAGCACCAGCTCCGCTAGCATCAACCCGAGCGCGAAGAAATCAACGCGGTGGTCGATGTGATGAGTCTCGGCCCTCCGTTGTTCCGGCGCTGCATACACCGCGTTCGCAAGTCGTTCACCAGTCCTTGTGATGCGAGCAGCATCGGGCTGCGCCAGCGAAGCAATGCCAAAATCGGCGATCGCAATTGCGATCCCGGACTCTGTGCTGCGCACCAGGATGTTCTCAGGCTTGAGATCACGATGCACGACACCGGCGCCATGCGCGACCTCGACGCCGTCTAGCAACTGCTGGAAAAGGACGAGTGCAAGGTCGGGATGGCGAGGAGCGCCAATAAGCGAGCGAAGGCTGCTCTCGTACAGCGGCATTACGAAGAAGCACGGGTCGGCGGAGGTCCCCGCGCCCGCGCGATGATCGAGCAGCCGCACGATATTAGCGTGCCGCAAGCTCGAAACAATGGCAATCTCTCGTCGGAAGCGGTCGAGTCGCGAAGTCGGTGTGTCTGAGCCAAGAGTCAGCTCTTTGAGTGCGACCTGCCGACCTTCATCGTCCTTCACCTTCCATACGCGCGAGAACGGACCCTGGCCCAGCAGCGCGAGCCGAGCGTACGTCATGCTGTCGGAGCGAAACTCTCTGGACACTGTCTGTCGCATGGTGGTGTGCGAATCCGCCTAACGATCAGGGTTCAGCAGCGAGGGCATGATATAAGTGGCGGCGTAGCCGCCTACCATAGTGCCCTCGTCGGCTGCAACCCATTGTTGGGCCGCTCCCCCGCCGTAGACCGACCGGCCGGCCCTTCGCACGTAGCGCGCATGCGCCCCTCATTGCGTTTCCACCTTGGCGCCACTGACGAGCGGACCGGAGTAGAGCGCGTTGCACGGGGTCCCACGCAGATACACATCGAAGAACGCGCGGACATAGCGGGCAGTCGACGCCAACCCGGTTCGTGGGTCCAATCTGCCCCCGGGACCGCCGAGGGCCATGAGTACCGATCGGAGGATCCGGCTCTGGATGAGCGGAGCGTCGCTGAAGCTGAAGTGGTGGGCGCCCACCAGCGTCACGATCAGACTCGTCTCCGGGTCGCGGCGAGCGGTAGAACGAATAGCGTCGAAGATCTCACGGTCCGCCGGGATCGTGGCCTGTCCATGGTCGCTCAGGAGATACAGGAATGGCCGGCCCACGCCTTCGCGCCCGACGCTACCTCGTAACGCGCCGTCGAGGTCCACCCCAGCCCGGCAGCGCACGTCGAGATGACAGACTTGAGCAGCCGTGGCACCACCGAACGAGTGTCCAGCGATCCCCGTCGCGTCCAGATCGAGCCGACCAGAGAACGGCCCCGGCGACTCGCCGGAGTGCAGCCGTTCGAGCTGGTCGACCAGGAATCGCGTGTCAGCGACCCATACCGTAAGCAGCTCGTCCAGCAGGCGGCCGCGTTCGGTCTCCGCGATCAGGGCATCTCCGGGGTTGCCCCGATCGGTCTTGTGGATGACCCGACCGTCCGGCATCACGACAGACCATGTGCTGTACGGCGCGTCGGCGCTGACGACGACATAGCCATGGCTCGCAAGGTCTTCAGCGACTGTCGTGTAGTCGACGGACGCCGCCCCAATACCGCTGCGAAACACGATGGTCGGGTACTTCTCGCGCGTGGATGAGAGCTTGGCTTTCTCAAGGCTGTGTGCCTGCACGCTGATCGGATTACGCCAGAGGAAGGTGCGCAGGAACCACGAGCCCTGTTCGTCGGGGGCATCTCGCCAGAACCGAGGCAGATACTCCGCCGGCGTCGCCTGCGCGGTGCGCTCCGCGGGATACCAGATCCAGACGAGCAACTCACGACGTTGATCTCGTGTCGGCGCGTACGGGTCGGTGCGCTGGGTGTCGACCCACGCAGTAATCAGGCGCCCCACCGCGTGCGATCCCGTGGGCGCTGGCAGTTGTAGGGTGGAGTTGTGCTCTATCCACAGGGCAGCCAGAAAGAGCACCATGGCCAGCGGGCCAGCCACAAGCGCGACCTTGAGGGCCTTCCACAGGGCTCTGCCGAACTGTCCTATCATGTGATTCCCTCGACGAACGAACGGCGTGTGCGAGTCGGCCCAACGCTCAGTTGAGCTGCGGGCGAATCAAAAAAGTGGCGCCGCCGCAGGCGGCGCCACACCTCAAATCGCCCGTCTGCTCCAACACACGTTCGGCGGTGCGGCTCGGCTTGGGTCGATGGTGGACAACCCACGCTCCGACTTGGTCGCGTTTCAGAAGGTTGGTCGCCTGTCGTGGATTGGAAAGCGCGGCTCACGTACGTTCGGCTCGGAGTTACTGAGCCCTCTCCGTCCGGTCGATTGGCGGGTCTTCGCTCTCGGGAATTCGAGAGCTCGGAAGAACTCTTCACTCAGCGCGACACTTGGCGAAGCGTCACGGCAGAAGTACTTTACCTTTGCCGTGGCCCCATGGCCCATTGAGACCGTGCGGGGAAACTCGCATAGTGCGCGCCCAAGCCATCGGCGTGCAGGGAGTGAAATGCAGGGGTCACGGCACTCCCACCTTTTCGTAGACGCTCTGGAAACCGACTCGCCGGGTCACGTGCTGGTGGAGGGCGACATCGGCGAGCCAGTTGTCCGGGAACGTGATCGTTTCTCTCAGGACGACTTGGACCGACGCCGGTGGACGGCCTCTCAGGAGAACATTGTCAAAGCGGTAGGCTAGTAAGCGTACTTCGGTGACCCAGGCGCCTCGCCGTGTCCGAAGTAGTCGGCGGAGTCCGACAAACTCCCCGCCGCCCGCCAGCAGTGTTGGCGCCAACGGCAGTAGATGAAGCGACTGACAAATCTGCCGCTGGCGTCGTCCTTGGGCTGTGAGATGGCGCCACGCGTGCTCGGAGAATGCTACTGGACCCACAACGGGGTGAGTGACGGTTGTTCCCCTCAGCCGCTGTCGGTAGTAGGACTTCGCAAAGTCCTTTAGCGCTGTGCCAAGTGCCGGACGCAACAACGACTGGATTGTCTTGGGAGTACTGTTCGCTCCCGACCCACACATGCGAAGCGCAAGATCGTAGCGAAGAGCCGGACCAATGATCGCACGCTTCGAGATCGTGAAGTGCTCCCGCTGCGTGTCCTTCGAGATTACGGAGTAATAGCACTCGGCAGGAGTGGTCGGGCGAACCCAAACGAACAAGACAGGAAGTTGAGACTGTTTCCACTGATTGAACCTGTCGGCCCCGACGTTCCGGATAGCCCATCGGCCACCGCGGGCGTGCGCGAAGGAGTCGCCGGTCTTTACTTGCACGGCAAAATGGAGTGGCCGTCGGTCGACTGAGGGCGACTCGAACTGAACAACTAGGTCGATGCCGCGATCGGCGAAGCCGGAGAACTGGGCGCCGGTGCCCAGGAGAGCTCGTTCAAGCCGGGTGCGGACTTCTTGTTCGCCAAACTCGCCGAGCTGCCGGTCTACCATGTCGTTAGCCCGATCATGAGTCGTGGGGGCATTTCCTGTAGGGGAAGGCAGTCCACAAGTACTTTACCTCCCCCGCAGCCGAGAGGTGTCGCCGGGGCCTCGGCACCGGTGCGGAAAGGTCGCACGAGCGAAAAGATCCGTGTGGCCAAGTGAGAGTGTCCGCCGAACGTTGTTTTCACCCGCCACCGCGCGCTACCCTGCCGCCCAAACGACCGGCAGCACTCGCAGTCTCAGCGGGCAAGCTCCAGATTTTCGTATCCTACGCTTACGTCCGCAATACCCGCTGCCGGTTCGACGACTTAGTCGGCGCAGCTTCGCAGCGTAACACGACCGCAGGTGCACGCGCCTGTCCTCGCGATCTCAGCACCGACAACAACTTGCATGTTCTGCGCCAAGCTGCGTGCCCGAGATATCCAAGCGATTCTCGCCGCTTCGTGCGCACCTCGCTCCCCGCACATCCCCGCCACCACGATTCTCCGCTGCCGGCTCACCACGTCCCCTTGTCCGGCATGTTCTGCGCGGTCTGGTCCGCCAGACCCCAGACGTCGTCGCAGCTCGGCGCGCACCGCCGCTCCAGTGCCGAACCCCATCAACGCAACAGGCCCCCGATCCACCGGGGGCCCTGCACTCACCTGATTCACGCTCTCCCCCGCCCCCCCATCACCACATCATCTATCCCTCACCCACACTCACTAAACCCACACACATGACACTTCACACACCCTTCAGCGAATTCGAGCTGCGACCCGCAATCCGGACACGTCCCAATGAACGATTGCGCCATCTGATCATCAATCGAAGCAAACACCAACTGCTGCTCCCCCGACCCCGACCCTGACCCCGCAACCGGCGCCACCGCCGGCTTCACCACCACCTGCTCGATCGCGGGCGCCCCGCCAACCGGCGTCTGCCGAATCAACTCCTGCTGCACCCCCTGCTTGTCCTGGAACCACTCGTGCAGCGCAATGCCAATGGCGTCCGGCACCGACAGGATCTTGTTGGGCCCGAGCCCCACGGCGCGATCCGACGAGATCCCACGCAGCTGACGGTGCACCTCCATGAGCGGGATGCCACTCCGCAGCGCGAGCGAAATGAGCCGCCCCATCGCCTCGGCGTCGGCCATGGCGCTGCCGCCGGCCTTGCCTAACGTCACGAACACCTCGAACGGCTGACCGCGGTCGTCCTCGGTGATGTTCACGAACATCGTGCCGAGCGGCGTCTCCTTGCGGATGGTGGTGCCGCGCAGCTTGTCGGGGCGCGCGCGCTTCTGCCGCCGCGCCAGGTTCTCGCTCTCCACCTCGAACAGCGCCTTCTTCAACCGCTCGATCTCGGCGTTGAGCTCGGCGATGGTCCCCTGCAGCTCGCCAAGCTGCCGCTTCTCGGCGGGGGTCTCCTTCCCCTCGCGCGCGGCCTTGGCGGTGTCGGTGGCGCCGGTGCTCAGCACCTGGTTGTCGCGCGAGCCGTCGCGGTACACGGTCACGCCCTTGCACTGGGTGTCATACGCCAACTCATAGATGGCGCGGACGTCGGCCTGGGTGGCGGTGTGGGCGAAGTTGGTGGTCTTCGAGATGGCCGAGTCGGTGTGCTTCTGGAAGGCCGCCTGCATGCGCACATGCATTTCGGGGGCGATCTCGTTGGCGGTCACAAAGACGCGCTGCCACTTGGCCGGTACCTCGGGCTGCTTGACGCTCCCCGACTTCGCGATGCGCGCCATGAGCTCGTCGGTGTACCACCCCTCGCCCTTCGCCAC
>CAZVDJ010000211.1:0-7000 GCA_964626245.1 uncultured Gemmatimonadaceae bacterium | reverse complement strand
GCGTGGTCTTTGGCGCGTGGGACGAGAAGGCCGGGATGTCAGGGTCCGTGGCGGACCTGCTGCGCCATCCTCGCCTCAACCACCGGCCGGAGGTGAGCGCCGGCGTACTCGAGGAGTCCTCGAGCGCGCTGCTGCGCGACTTCTTTGCCCAACGACGGTCTCGTTGACTCCACCAAGGCGGGCGAATATCCTTCGCGTCTGTTTTGGACAGGTGTCCGAGTGGCTGAAGGAGCCGGTCTCGAAAACCGGTGTACCGGCAACGGTACCGTGGGTTCGAATCCCACCCTGTCCGTGGCACCAGGCGCCGGCTCGTTGGCGGCGCTACGCGTCGTCGGTCGTGCAGCCGGGTTTGCGTGTCAGGTTGCGAGACCCGGATCGCCCGCCGAGCCGGCACGATGACGTCGATGCCAGCCTCGGGACGGGTGGCCGAGTGGTTTAAGGCGCACGCCTGGAAAGTGTGTGTACGTTAAAAGCGTACCGAGGGTTCGAATCCCTCCCCGTCCGTTGGGAATCTCCCCCGCCGCGGCCCCCCGGTCTTCCTCCGGAGGGCCGCGGTGCGTTTGGGGGTCTGCCCCGCCGCGACCGCACGGAGGCGTCCGGCGTCCGAAGCAGCGGCGCTCGACTGGGTCGGGGCACAACTTTCCCCTTGCGTCGCCGCGGCCCGGGACAGACTGGACGCCCCGCGCGACGCGTTGTCGATTGTCCGCAACGTCGGACGGCCGACGTGGGGACGACCGTAGGTGTGTCCCCCCGCACCGCCGATTGGTGCTGTGTGGCACACGTCCTGCCCCTCCGGGAGCCAGAGGGGCGAGCGTGCGCCGACCGATGTGATGCATCATCCCAGGCCAGGGCTCACCGGACCCGGGCACGCCGCTCTCTCGCCTCCTGGTCGTGCAACCAGCAGCCGTCACTCCCGTCGCTCCCGTCGCTCCGGCCCCCCTCCCGTGAACGAGCACCGGCACCTGACGCTCCTCTCGCGAATCGCCCTCCTGGTCACCGCGGGTGACCTGGCGACCAAGGCGGCCGCGAGCGAGTTCCTGGGGACCGACGCGACCGTTTTCGCGTCGTGGCTCCACTTTGCGGTGGTGCACAACGACGCGGGGGCCTTCGGCTGGTCGGTGGGCGCCTACACGTGGCAGCTCAACCTGGCGCTCACGCTCGCTGCCATCGTCTTCATGATCCCGGTCACCCGGGATCTCACGCGCGTGGACCCGAGGGCGCCGCGAGCGCTGGGCCTCATCGTGGGAGGGGCGCTCGGCAATCTCGCCTCGCTCATCACCTCGCCACACGGCGTGGTCGACTTCATCCAGATCGACCTCGAGACCGCGGGGATCGCGCTCAACGTGGCCGACGTGGCCGCCTACGCGGGCCTGGCGATGATCGTGCGCACCGGGATGCTGCTGGTGGCGGCGCTTCGGCGCGAGGCGCGCCTGGAGGAACCCGGTCGCGAGCGCGCCGTGCAGTCGGTCTTCGCGGAGCGCGCCAGGCTCGAGCGCATGCTGCGTCCCGACGTGGAGATCGCGGCTCGGTCGGAGCGCGACGCGGTCGTGCACGACTGGGGGCGCGTCCTTCCGCTCGGCACGCTGGCCGATGCGCCGATGGCGGCCCGGACGGACGAGGCGATCGTGTTCGACATCCGCGACGGCAAACCGGGCCATGGATACCGCGGCGAGCTGCGCGGCACCGGGCAAGGGCCCGGTCGGCGATTGCGGCTGGACGACGCCGCCCGCCCGGCCGACGATCGCCCTCGCTGAGAAAACTCCAACTCTCGGGAGGAGGATCGCCGCGCGCCCCGCGGTGCCCCCCGTCCGCGGACGCGAATCGCATCGCGCGTGTGCGCTGCGTCCGTCCGCTCGGTGACGTGTGACGTCCTCGCGCGTTTCTTCGGAGGCGGACCCATCCGCTCCTCACACGACTCGCGCGGGCATGCGCCCTTCCATCGCGCCGAAGCTCACACTCTCGTTTGTCGCGGCGGTCGTCATCCTTCTGGCGACCGCGGTCGTGTCGTACAGCAACACGCGCCGGCTCCTGGCGATTACGGATGCGGCGGCCACCTCGCAGGAGGTACTGGCCGGGCTGGACGCCGTGGCCCAGGCGGTGACGCGCGATGACGACTCGCCGCTGGCGACCGACGCGATGCGCGAGGCGCTCGGTCGCGTGCAGCGCGCCTCGGCCGGAGACACCGCGCGGCTGGGGCTCTCCGGCGCCCTGGAGGAGTCGCTGCGTCCTTTGATGGCCGCCGGCGCCGCGTCCGGCGGGGCGACGTCCGTGGCAGCGCCTGTCGCCGGGACGTCCCGCGCCCCGTCGGAGGTGGCAGTCATGTCACGACTCTCGGCGTGGCGCGCCCTGGAGCGTGACGCACTTCGGGCGCACGCGCTCGAGGCGCACCGGGGGGCGGCGCGGGCGGAGTCCATCCTGCGATTCGGCGTGATCCTCGCGTTGATCCTGGCGCCGCTGGCGTATCTCATCGTGCGCAACGATGCGCGCGTGCGGCTGGCGGCCGGGCGCGCGGTGGAGGAGAGCGAGGCGCGCTTCCGTGCCGCGACCGACGGGAGCATGGATGCCTTCTACGTGCTGCGTGCGCTGCGCGACAGCGCGGGCGAGCTCCTCGACTTCGAGTTCGTCGACCTGAACGTGCGCGCCGAGGGGTTGCTGGGGCATTCGCGGCGCGAGGTGCTGGGGCAGCGCTTGTGCGAGCTGATCCCTGCCAACCGCACGCTCGGCTTCGTGGACAAGTACCGTCGCGTGATGGAGACGGGGCTCGTGCTGGAGGAGGAGTGCGAGGTGATCTCGCGTGACTACAGCGCCGCGTGGATCCACCATCAGGTGGTCCCCATGCCCGACGGCGTGGCCATCACCTCGCGCGACGTGACCGACAAGAAGCGGCAGGAGGATGCACTGCGCGCGTTGTCGCTCGTGGACGAACTCACAGGGTTGTACAATCGCCGCGGCTTCCTGACGCTCGCGCAGCAGCAGCTCAAGCTGGCGCGCCGCGGCCACCGGGAGCTGGTCCTGCTCTTCATCGACATGGATGACTTCAAGGAGATCAACGACACCTTTGGTCATCACGAGGGCGACACGGCGCTGACGCGCGCCGCCGACATCCTGAAGCACACCTTCCGCGACTCGGACATCATCGCGCGGCTGGGGGGCGATGAGTTCGTCGTCCTGGCCAGCGACACGGGGAAGACCGGGAGCGAAGTGATCATCAACCGCCTGCGCCAGGAGCTTCGGATCCGGAACGAGCGCGAGGGCTACCCGTACCGGCTGTCGTTCAGCGTGGGGGCGGCGCGGTTCGACCCCGAGACGCCGCCATCCATCGAGGACCTGCTGGCGGCCGCCGACGCGATGCTGTACGAGCAGAAGAAACACAAGCGCGCGACCACGCGGACGGGTGCCTAGCGACCGCGCGGAGCGCGCGCCGCAGCCCCGCTTCATTTTGCCGGTGGGACGGTCCATATTGGCCGCTCATGGCATCCACGCGCACGATCGCCCTCGACGCCCGCGCGGTGGCGCGCACGCTGCGCCGCATGGCGGACGAAATCGTCGAATTGTTCGATGGGACCGATGACCTCCTGCTCGTCGGCATCCAGCGACGGGGGGTCCAGCTGGCCGACCGGCTGGGGCGATTGATCGAGGAGCGGGAAGGGGCGCAGCCGCCGCGCGGCGCGCTGGACATCACGCTCTATCGCGACGACCTGCAGACGGTGGGGCCCCGCCCGGTGGTGGGGAAGACGCACCTGCCATGGTCGATCGATCGCAAGCGCGTGGTGATCGTGGACGACGTGCTCTACACGGGACGCACGATCCGCGCGGCGCTCGACGAACTCGCCGACTTCGGCCGCCCGTCGCGCATCGCCCTGGCGGTCCTGGTGGATCGGGGCGGGCGCGAGCTTCCCATCCACGCCGATGTCGTGGGCAAGTCGATGGAGGTGCCGCCGGGCGGGCGGGTGGATGTGCAGGTACAGGAGCTGGACGGGGAAGACGCCGTCGTCCTGGTCCCGGTGGAGGGCACGTGAGCGCCGCCGCCCTCGGCAAGGACCTCCTGGGACTGGAGGGGCTCGACCGGGGCCAGCTGCAACTGCTTCTCGACACCGCGGAGCCGTTCAAGGAGATCTCGCTGCGGGCGATCAAGAAGGTCCCCACGCTGCGCGGCGCGACGATCGTGAACCTCTTCTTCGAACCGTCGACGCGCACGCGGATCTCGTTCGAGTTTGCCGAGAAGCGGTTGTCGGCCGACACGGTGAACGTGGCGTCGGCAGGGTCGAGCGTGTCCAAGGGCGAAACGCTGGTGGACACCGCGCGCAACCTGGAAGCGATGAAGATCGACATGGTCGTGGTGCGCCACGCCTCGTCGGGGGCGGCGCACTTTCTCGCGCAGCGCATCGAGTCCAACGTGATCAATGCCGGCGACGGGACGCACGAGCATCCCACGCAGGGGCTGCTCGACATGCTCACGCTGCGCGACCACTTCGGCCGGCTCGAGGGGCTCAAGGTCTGCATCTGCGGCGACGTGCTGCACTCGCGCGTTGCGCGCTCCAACATCTGGGGGCTGCGCACCATGGGGGCCCAGGTGGCGATCTGCGGCCCCCGGTCGCTCCTTCCCAACGCGGTGGAGTCCCTGGGGGTGCACGTCTTTCGCCGCATCGAGGAGGCGATCGAGTGGGCCGACGCACTCAACATCCTGCGCCTGCAGCTCGAGCGCATGCAGGCGGGGTACATCCCGTCGCAGCGCGAGTACAATCGTGTCTTCGGCGTCACCCGCGAAAAGCTCGACCGGGCGCCGCGTGACATCCTCATCATGCACCCCGGTCCGATGAACCGCGGCGTCGAGATCGACTCCGACGTCGCCGACGGTCCGCACTCGGTGATCCTGGACCAGGTGACCAACGGCGTCGCCGTGCGCATGGCCGTGCTCTACCTCCTGGCCGGCGGCAATCCCGCGTTGGCCGAGGCTGCCAAGGGTTAGCAGCTCGCGTGGACTCCACTGACGGGAGCCTCGCCGACCCTCCCGTTTCCCGTTTCCCGTCTCCCGTCTCGCATCCGTGTCCTCCGCCGAAACCCGCCACCACCTCCTCCTCCGTAACGGCCGCGTCCTCGATCCTTCGTCCAACCTCGACGTGATCGGTGATGTCTTCGTGGTCGACGGGCGCATCGAGCACGCCGGTGCCCCGCTGGGCGACGTGCGTCGCGACGGGGACCTGCTGGAGATCGATTGCGCCGGCCAGATCGTGTCGCCCGGGTTCGTCGACGTGCACTGCCACCTGAGAGAACCCGGGCGAGAGGACGTGGAGACGATTGCCACTGGTGCGCGCGCCGCGGCAGCTGGCGGCTTCACCGCTGTCTGCGCCATGCCCAACACCGACCCGGTGACCGACAACCAGGCGGCGGTCGGCTTCATCATCCGGCAGGCCCTGCGCGCCGCGGCGGCGCGCGTCTACCCGATTGGCGCCATCTCCGTTGGCCAGAAGGGCGAGGCGCTGGCCGAGTTCGGCGAGATGATCGGCGCCGGAGCGGTTGCCGTGTCCGATGACGGAAAGCCGGTGGCCAGTGCGCAGCTCATGCGCACCGCGCTGGAGTACGCGCGGACCTTCGAGATCCCCGTGGCCGACCACTGCGAGGAGCCGACGCTGGCCAAGGGCGGTGCGATGAACGAAGGGGTCGTGTCGGCCCGCCTCGGGCTCAAGGGCATTCCCGCCGAGGCGGAGGAGATCATGGTCATTCGCGACATCCTCCTCGCCAGGCGCACCGGCGGACACGTCCACCTCTGCCACATGTCCACCAAGGGTTCGGTGGAACTCATCCGCTGGGGCAAGGAGCGCAACATTCGCGTGACCGCGGAGGTGTGCCCGCACCACCTCTCGCTCACGGAGGACGCGGTGGAGGGCTACAACACGAATGCCAAGATGAACCCGCCGCTGCGCACGGCCGAGGACGTGGAGTTCCTGAAGGAGGCCGTGCGCGACGGCACGATCGACCTGGTGGCGACCGACCATGCGCCGCACCACTACGACGAAAAGGAGCGCGAGTTTTCCGACGCCCCCAACGGGATCATCGGGCTCGAGACGGCGCTGGCCGTGATGGTGACCAACCTGGTGGAGCCGGGCCTCATCAGCTATGCGACGCTCGTGGAGCGCATGTCGTGCTCTCCGGCGCGGATCTTTCACCTGCCGGGCGGGACGCTGCGCCGCGGTAGTGTGGCGGACATCACCGTCTTTGACCCGGCGGCGCGCTGGTCGGTGGAGCCTGCGACCTTCCTCTCCAAGGGGCGCAACACGCCGTACGCGGGGATGGCACTGCGCGGACGCGCCACCTGTACCATTGTGGGCGGGCGAGTCGTCTATCGGCTGGCGAGTTAGGGAGGGAAGGGCTCCACGCGAGCGTTCCTCCCTTGGCGCGTTCGGGGCGTGGTGAACGCCTTGACCCCGGCGCAGGTAGAAGCGTTGATGAAGGCGCGGCGTCCCGCACGCCCGGGCAACGACCCGTCCCGGCGGCGCAGGGCCGATCGCGTGGCACCCCTGGGGGAGGCATGACGAGCTTCGAATCGAATCCGATGAACGCCCTGGAGGGGCTGCTCGAGGAGCGGCGCCGGTACGAGGGATGGCTGGCCCAGCTTGAATCGCGGCGAGCCGAGTCTCCCGCCCACGTGGTGGATCGCGTGCGCAGCGACTACCAATCTCGGCTGGAGACCGTCATCGGGAAGCTGCGCGGGCGCGCCGAAGAACTCTCCACCTCCGCCAGCACCCTCCGGGAGCGCATCGCGTCGCTGCTGAGCGAGGAGACCGTGCGCCGCGACGAGCGCTCGGAGCTGGAGCTCAGGGCACTGGTCGGCGAGTTCGCCCCCGATGAGGCACAGCACGCCATGACGGCGTGCGACGAGGCGATCGGTCGCCTGTCGTCCGAGCGGGGCGGGCTGGAGTCCGAGCTGGCGCGCATCACCGAGGTGCTCGCACTGGTCGCAGAGCCCGCAGCGCCCGCGCAGGCGCTGGAGCCGGCGACT
>CAZVDJ010000210.1:0-7023 GCA_964626245.1 uncultured Gemmatimonadaceae bacterium | reverse complement strand
CGCGCAATTCACCCGCCGACAGCGACCCTCCGCCCACACGAATTCCTGAAGCGCCAGAAAAATGGCTGTTCATTCACGACAGCATTGGACAGATAGGTGACGCTTTTTAAGAGTTGCCCTTCCCTGCAGAATATCATCGCGTGCCGGGACCGCTGCGCTCGATCACAGAATCGAGCGGCGCAAAGGCTGCAATGCGGCGGAGCGCCCAGGCTGCTTCAGGTACCGTAGTATGGCAGTTCTTGTTCTTCGACGCAGAACTCTCGCAGTACCGGCCGGTGTTCTTCGCCAGCTGGGACGTCGAGTAATCGGCAGGGACTCTTCGGTCCTCTCACGGGAACAGATCAGGGTTACACTGACCTGAACGGTTACGTGGTCCTCAACTGTCGCGCAGACGAACGATACTCAGGAGTCATGCAGACGTGGGGACTGTCAGTCGGTACGATTCCCGTTTCGGCCACCGGATGGAGCGGCGAGTTCAACCAGCACTGTAACACGAGCCAACAAGCCATCCTGACTGGCGATCCTGCAAGGGTGTACGGAATCATGTCTCGTGCGGCCTACGATGCGAACCTTCAGTTCGGTTTCGGTCGACCGCGCGTTGAAGTCGAGATCAAGAGCAACGAGGGATCGTTCTACAGCCCGAGCCTTGACAGGATTGTAATCAGAAGCAGTCACATCCCGGGCGAGTACGGTCGCTTTGTAATCGCACACGAGTACGGGCACTCATACCACCATCGCGCGATAGGTGGCCTCAACCCCGGGTACTCCGACAACTGCAATCCTCACTTCCTCAATCAAAACTCCTCGTACGGCTGTGCACTCTCGGAAGGGTTCGCCAACTTCTTCTCCGCCTATCTAACGGGCGCGTACACCTGGATAATGGAACCCAACATCTACCACACTCCGGGCGTGCGTAGCACTCGGCTCGAGAGTGCGGTAGGAGCCGTTCTTTACGACGTGGTAGACGCAGCGAACGAAGCACACGACGGTGCGGTCTGGGGCGGCTCATACCTTCCCGGACTTGTTGGAACGTGCATGGTGCAACAAGCGGGGCTGTGGCAGCGGGCAAGCGGAATCGATCACATAACCTACTGCCTGGAAAAGGACCTCGACTCGTTCGCTACAGGCCTGTTCTCAACCGAGCGCCCCATCCCATCCGCGTGGTCCTTCACGGGTGCGACGCCGGGTAGCTGGAGCAAAGCGATGGCACGGCCGATATGGCACACAAACACCTTCTGATCAAAGGACCATCGGTGTGTTCAAGCGGTTCCCGCGAACTTCGCGAATGATCATGGCCACAGCCTTGGGACCAGTAGCCCTTCGTCGCGCACGAAGGTACCAAGGTTGCAGCAGTCTGGTGGTGGCGCTGGCAGTGGCGGCGTGCCGCTCAAGTCCCACTACGGGTACCATGCTTCCCACCGACGGGGTCGTATACGGAACGGTGCGGAACTCGAGCCTCGCGCCTGAGCCCGGTGCAGCGGTCGAGGCTCAGTTCTTTCCGGCTCCCTGTGCCGCGCCTCCATCGTCAACGTCGAAGGTGACCGGCACCACCGGGCCGAACGGCACGTACCGTCTTTCGCTCCGAGGTCCCAACTTTGGCGAGTGGATTGCCTGCGTCATCGTGCGGGCCCAGACGTCGACAGGTCAGTCTGGAACGGCTGCGGGAGTGACGCTCACGCTTCGTGACGAGCGTCGGGGTCTGCCCGACAGTGTACGCGTTGACCTGTCGCTGCCATAGGCGAGGGCGTAGACAAGGCGACTCAGCGGTGGGGTCAGAGTTGAACTCTGACCCCACCTGCCCCCCCACCTGACCCCACCTGCCCCTACGCGCCCCTCACCGCCCCTCACCGCCCCTCAACCCCCTCCGTCGCCCGCTCGCTGGAGCCCCCCACCTCCACCACCCGCAGCAAGTGCGGCTCCCCGCCCTTGGGTTGCACCTGCACTCCCACCGCGGTGAACGCGCTGCGCCCCGCCGGCAGGCTGGCCTGCCAAGCATGCGCCTTCGCACTCCACCGCGCCCCGCCCTTCCGTTCGGCCGGCTGGTCGGTCACGGCCACGTAGCCAAACGCCGGATTGAAGACCACATCCTGGTATTCGAATGCCACCGGCGCCGACGGCAGCCCGCTGTGGTCCACGACCGCCTTCCACTTCCCGGCCGCGGGATTGCGAATGAGGATCGACTCCTCGCCCTGTGTATCGCCGTCGGCCCGCGACGCCACGCACTCCTTGCCCGAGCAGTCGAAGAGGTACAGGTCCAGGTCGCCGTCGGAAGCCGACGTCGCTCCATTGCCCGCGACCTTGGCCCGCACCGTCAGCAGCGTCGTTCCCGCCGGCACGTCGATGTCATACACGCGCTGCTCGCGCGCCGCCAGCTGCCCACGCTCCCGCCGCGACGCTCCCATCGGCAACCCGATCGCCGCGCCTGGGAACGCGCCGAGCGTGTTGCTGAGCGTGATCTCGGTCCCGCCCCCACCGTTGGCCGCAATCGCCGCTCCCGCCACCTCGGCGCCTAACGCCGTAATCGTCACCGTCGCCTCGGTGGGCGGCACCGCGGAGTCGACCTTGGCTTGCTGCCAGTCGAAGGTGCGCGTGTCGTCCACGTCCTGCAGTCGCACCTCCCACGTCCCCGGGACCGGGTCGCTGATCCAATAGACCTGGTTGGCTGCAGGTGGCGGCGCGCCAAAGCCACCGATCCCCGTGATATTGCGCGTGTCCGGCCGCATGATGGCCACGCTGGGGCGACGCTTGGGGCCGTTCACCTCCACCTTGAGCGCCGACACCCCCTGCGGGACGCGGTAGTACAGGTGCGTCATCCCCGGGCGCTCGATGCTCACCTTCTCCACCACCTTGTAGCTGCTGTCGGCCGGGATGGCGCGCGACGCCACCAGCGTCGCCGCTGTCCGGAACTCCACCCCGGGCGCGCCCGCGTAGTCGAGCGTGAGGATCGCCGAGTGCACGCCGGCCTTGGCCGGCGCCACGCGCACCGGGACGTCGACCGGGCGGTTGAGCGGCAACGTCACGGTTGCAGCTGCCGAGTAGGTCCCGGCATCGTTCCCCATCCAGCCTAACGTGAACGGCACAGCGCCCCGTGGCCCCGACGTACGGGTAAAGGTGAAGACACGCGTCCCCGTGTCGCCGGGGCTCCACCCCTCGCGCTCGTACAGCCCCACACCAACGTTCGGATCGGCGAGCAGGTGGCTCGTGGCGTGACGCACCGGCGCCTTCGACGTGATGGCGATGGCCACCTTGGACGTATCCATCGCCTTGAGCGCCTCCCACGCCCCGGCAATGTTCACCACCCCGTGCCCCTGCTTGTACGACGGCAGGTGCGACACCCACCGCCCGCTGGTCATCAGCGCCTGACGGAGCCTGTACGAGTCCCACGCCACCCCGCTCTGCTTGGCGGCGCTGATCAGCAGCGCCACGGCGCCCGCCGTGGTCGGCGTCGCGGTCGACGTCCCACCCGCGATGTTGTATCCCGGCGGCAACTGCATCAGCCCCGGAATCGCCGTTCCCTCGAGAAAACCGCGTCCGGTGCTCACGTAGTTGGACGGCGCGATGATGTCGGGCTTGGCCGCGCCGTTCCCCATGGGGCCGTAGCCGCCGGTGATAAGCAGATTATCGTCGTGCTGTACTCGCACACCGTGGTTGGCCAGGAAGTTCGCCTTGCTCTCGTGCCCCCCCACCGAGATTGCCCCCGGCGCCAGTGCATAGTCGTCGATGGCGGCCAGCACGGCGTAGTTGTGCGTGGGAATCACGATGGGCTTCTTGAACGTCGAAATCAGCCGCCCGTAGATGACCGTCGGGACCAGCCGCCCGTCGAACAGCAGGTAGTTGCGCGCGATCAGCGAACTCTGCTCCAGGAAGATCACGTCGACCTCTGGGTGCCTGGCGGCGATGATCACCGCCTCGGTCTGCCCGTAAGCCGACCCCCCTTCGGCCACGTTCACCAGCTTTGCGCCGGGCGCCATCCCGTCAAAGCGGCCCGACGTGCCTCGGCTCGCCACCGCCGCCCCTACCACCAGGGAGGCGTGGCTCTGCACGCCGAAGTTGAGCGCCACGAGCTTGCGTTCCTTGTTGATCTGGATGGCGTAGCTCACGCTCTCGCGCACCGGCGTGTCCGGCTTGTCCTTTCCCAGCACGCCAAACTCCGGCCGGATGGAAAAGTCCACGTAGCCCGTCTCGTCGCGGAAGTCACGGTCCTGGTCGGTGTCGAGCCACACCTCGCCCGTCGCTTCGTTCCACAGCACGCCGAACAGACGGCTCGACCCCTTGGGATTGCCATCGCGATTCAAGTCCTTCTCCAACCCGGCTCGGCTCAGCGAATCGAACACCACTTCGTCGAGAATGGCGATGCGATACTTCCCGGCCGCTGGCGCCGAGTAGGCTGAATCCTTGTAAGTGAACGCCCCCGCGGTCCCCGCCGTCACCTCGTCGTTCATCCGCAGCCACTGCCCGTCGTTCTCCTCGTCGATGTCCACGGCGGTCATGTAGCCGACGATCTTCTGCGTCGGCTTGCCGTCCATCGTCATGGCCACGCGCAGTTCCGGAAGCAGCGCGTCCAGGCTCTGGTCGATGATCGCGACGCCGGTCCCTCGGCCGTCGAACGTGGGATTGGCGCGCCGCCACTCCACGCCGCCCATGTCGGTGATGGGGTCGTAGCGGTCGGTCAGCGGCGTCTCGGGAAGCGGCGGCGGCCAGCGCCTCTTCGTGGTATCGGATACCGCCACCACGCCCGAGGCGAACGGAGCGGCAAACGGAGCGGCAAACGGAGCGGCAAACGGAGCGGCGAAGGGGGCGGCGAACGGCGCCGTGAACGGGAGCGTCTCGCGCGTTGCGGCTGACGACGCTGCCGGGCTTTCGCCAGTGGCGGCGCCCGGTGCCACCGGCGCGCTCCCGGCCAGCCCCAGCGTGCGACTCATCCTGGAGATGGAGACATCGGCGCTGTGGACCAGGGCATGACCCACCAGCTTGTCCACGCTGTCCACCGGCAGCCGCACGCGCAGGTAGTCCACGTCATCATCGCGATAGCCGATCTTGCCGCCCAGCTGTTGCACCAGCGCCGCCGCCCTGGCGTTCTGGCCTGGCATCGACGCCACGACGAGCGTCACCGTCGTGTCTCCGCGCGCGCGCGCCGACGCGAGCTCGCCACGCGCATCCTTGAACAGGAAGGGGCGGCGCGGCGGGTCGGTTGTCGCGCGTGACTGTGCTTCGACGGCCTGTGGCGCGGCAGGCGCCAGCATCGTGATCACCGCGGCAAGGCGAGCACAGCGAGCGAGCGGGCGAGAAAGCGAACGCAGGAGCATGGGCCACCTGGTGCGAAGGGGGACGTCGATCCCGGGGGCGAGCCGACACGATGCCGAGGAACCGCCCGCCTGGCCAGCCGTGGTGCACGGGATCGCACTACCCTCTACGCAGCATTCCCCCTGCGCGATGAACGGGCGTGCTCTGCGCGACAGGCGCCCGCCCCCCGTACGCTGAACCTGTGCGCCGCACGCTGGACGCGTGCTTCCCGCCCTGAACGCGCGGCATTCGCCCTCGATGGGTCGAATCACCCAATCGGCCGCCATGCGCGCCCCGTACGATTGCGTGGAGCGTCGGGGACCGTTCCCCCGGCGCTCGCGGCGTTTCACCTCGATTCGCCCTCGATAAATGGCTTCGGAACCGGTGGCCGCGCCGCTGCCCGCGCGCGGCGCCGGCGCTGCGGCCACCGGCTCTCAAACCACCCGAAGCCGCCCCGCCGCGGGGCGTGCCGGAGACTCCCATGCTCCAACCGATTCCCGCCGACCAGGCTGGCCCACCACGCCATCCGCGCGTCGCGCGTACCGCGCCCGCCACGCACGCTCGCCGGGCAGCCCTGGGTGCGGTTCTCCTGCTGTTCGCCGCTCCCCTGCCGCTGCATGCACAGCTGGGCAAGCTGGCCCGAAAGGCGGCGTCCAAGGCGGCCAATCAGGCCGTGGGGATGAGTGGTGTCACCGCCGAATCGCCGACGTTCGACCACACCGTCCTCGAACTCGACGAGGGGCGCATCACCGCCGTGATCGCCGGGTTGCAGGCTGCGGCCAGCGCCACCGGGCCCGGCGGCGCTACGCGCGAACGACTGCTGCAACAGGCCAGCGCGGCCAACGAGCGCCGCAACGCCCTCCTCGACAACCGCGACAACGAGCTGCGGCGCTTCGATGAGGAGACACGTCGCGTCAACATGTGCACCTCGGCCGTGCTCGACTCGCTCCATCAGGTCCAGAACACGGCGATGCAGAAGAAGGCGGCACAGCTCGCGGCAAGCCCTGATCCCATGAACACGAAACTGATGCAGGACGTGATGCAGATGACGGCGGAGCTGCAGCGACTTGCCGCCGCGGGCGACACGGCGGGCGCGGTGGCGCTTCAGCGCGCCCTGGCTCGCAAGTACGGCATCGATCCGGCAAGGGACTCCCTGTATGCCACCACGCTATGCGGCGCGCAGCCGCAAAAGGCGTCATGGCACCGCGAAGCCGACTCCCTCCTCGTCGTGAGCAACACGGCAATGCGGCAGGCGCAGGCGCTGGACGAGCAGGCCGCGGAAGGCGCGGCGCGTGCGGCGGGGATGACTACCCAGCAGTTCGCCGTCGCCCGTGAACGGGTGGAGGCATACGTCGGCGCCAACGGCAACCCGTCGTCGTCGTGGCGATTCTCGGTCACCGAACGCAAGGCGCTCCTTCCGCGACTGCAACAACTGAAGGGGATGCTCTGATGCCCCGGACGGTCGTCCGGCCTCGGCACATCGATGCGCGATCGACGCGGGTCGCTGCCGCGCCGCTGGCCTCGGCACGCGCACAGCGCACGCTGCTCGCCTGGGCGGCGACGACCGTCTTCCTCGCGGCGCTGCTCGCGGCGGCCGCATCGGTGGCATTCGCCGGCCCCGCCGCCGACGGATTGCGCCTGACGACCTCCGCGGGACGCGCCATCACCTTCTGGCGACCGGCCGATGCCCCTGCTCGCTGGGCTGCCCCCGGGGCGGTGGCGCACGCCGTCGACTGGCGC
>CAZVDJ010000209.1:3985-7033 GCA_964626245.1 uncultured Gemmatimonadaceae bacterium | reverse complement strand
TTCCGTGGGCGAGGCGGTGACGCCGCGCCCGGTGACGTGGAGCATTCGCGGACCGGCGGGAGTGGCCACGATTTCCGCCACCGGGGTGGTGACGGCGCTGGCCGCGGGGACCGTGGCGGTCGTGGCGTCGGCCGAGGGCATCGAGGGGGAGGCCATTCTGCAGGTGGTGGTGCCTTCCGTCGCCCGCGTCGCGCGGGTGATCGTGACGGTGGACGCGAGCTCGTTGCCGGTTGGGCGCACGACGCAGGCGCGCGCACAGGCGGTCGACTCGAACGGGACCCTGCTGCTCGGCCGCACGGTGACCTGGAGCATCTCGCCAGCCAGCGCAGCGGCCACGATCTCGGCCACCGGCGTGGTGACAGCGGTGGCCGTCGGGACCGCGCGCGTCGTGGGGGTGGTGGAGCAGGTCAGCGGGAGCGCAAACGTCGCGGTCATCGACACCACGACGCCGGTGAGCCAGGTGCAGCTGCCGGCGCTGCCTCGCGACACCGTGGCGACGGTGTATCCTGTCGTCCGCGGGCGCACCATCATGGTGCGCGCAGGGGACAACCTCCAGTCGGCGCTCAATTCGGCACAGCGCGGCGATGAAGTCGTGCTCCAGGCAGGAGCGACGTTTGCAGGCACCTACACGTTGCCCGCCAAGCCGGGAAGCGCGGCCGACGGGTGGATCCTTGTCCGATCTGACCGGCAGTCGGCGTTGCCGCCATTCGGGACGCGCGTGGCGCCCTCGCACGCGGCGCTGATGCCGCGCGTGCAGTCCACCACGTCGGGAGCGGCACTTCAGACGGCGAGTGGTGCAAGCGGATGGTGGGTCACCGGCATCGAGTTCACGATCGCGCCATCGTTCTCGTCGACGAACTACGGCCTCGTGCTGCTGGGCGACGGGTCGAACAAGCAGAACTCACTGGCGCTCGTGCCGAGCGACCTGGTCCTCGACCGCGTGTACGTCCACGCGCACGACAATGTCGGAACGAGTCGCTGCGTGGCGATGAACTCGGCACGATCGGCGGTCGTCAACTCGTACCTCGACCACTGCCACCTCAAGGGGTTCGACTCGCAGGCCATCGCCGGCTGGAACGGTCCGGGGCCCTTCAAGATCGAGAACAACGCCCTGCTTGGCGCCGGGGAGAACATCATCTGGGGCGGCTCCGATCCGGCCATCAACGGCCTGATTCCCAGCGACATCACGGTCCGCCGCAATCACCTCTACACCCCCCTTTCGTGGCGAGGCGCGTGGACGAAGAAGAACCTCTTCGAGACCAAGAACGTGCAGCGTCTCCTGGTCGAGGAGAACGTCTTTGACGGTTCGTGGACCGACGCGCAGGTGGGTTACGCCTTCGTGCTCAAGAGTGCGAACCAGAGCGGCCGCTGCGGCTGGTGCGCGTCGCGCGACATCACCATCCGCTACAACCTCGTTCGCAACGCGGGCGCGGGGTTCAACCTGACAGGGCGCGAGGGGAGCAACCCCCATCCCGTCGGCGAGCTGATGACCCGCCTGCTGATCGAGCACAACGTCCTGGAGAACATCGCCGTGGGCCCGTACGACGGGGACGGCCGGCTCGTGCAGCTGCTGCAGAACCTGTCCCACCTGACGATTCGCAACAACACGATGACCACCACCTCCACGACGCTGGGACAGTTCCTGAACATCGGGAGCCTGCCGGCGGCGACGGCGGTCAGCTACACGCGCAACCTGGTGTCCCGTGGCCGATTCGGGGTCTTCTCCTCGGCGGGTGGAGAAGGGGCGAAGGCGCTCAACAACATCAGGGCACCCGTCGAATGGCGCGACGTGGTCGTCATCAGCTCCCAGCGCCCCAGCACCTATCCCGTCGGCACCACCTTCGTCAACTCGCTGGCCGAGGCCATCGCCATTCCCAACGTAGGGGCCAACGAAGCGCTGGTGCGTTCCATCGCGCAGGTCGTGGTGATACCATAGGGGGCCGCCGGCCCCCTCCCACATCTCGCGCCACCTTGTCGACAACTGCCCGTCAGCGTGCACCGGTATTCGTCGTCGGATCACCGCGGTCCGGAACGACGCTGCTGTACCACATGCTTCTGTCCGCGGGCGGGTTCGCGCAGTATCGCGCGGAGACGCACATCTACAACACGCTCGCGCCTCACTTTGGCGGGATGAGGACGCCGGAGGACATCTCCGCTGCGCTCGACATCTGGCTGGCCTCCGACTGCCACCGGCTCACGGGGCTGACCAACGAGGAAGTCACGGCGGCGATCATCGGGCATGCGCGCACCGCCGGCGATTTCCTCCAGGGGATCATGGGGCGCATGGTGGAGCGACAGGGTGCCACGCGCTGGGCCGAAACCACTCCGGCGCACGTGCTGCACCTGCGGGAGATTCGCGCGGACCTGCCGTCGGCACTGTTCGTCCACGTGATTCGGGATGGACGCGACGTTGCCGCCTCGCTCGAGAAGCAGGGGTGGATCCAGCCCTTCGCGTTCGACCGAGGCCGCGCCGTGCTCGCCGCGGCTGCGTTCTGGGACTGGATCGTTCGCGCGGGGCGTCGAGAGGGGGAGGCGGTGGGGCGGGACGCCTATCTCGAGGTCCGATACGAGGCGCTCGTCGAGGATCCGGTGTCGGCACTCGCCCCCGTCGAGGCGTTCATCGGGCAGCGGCTCGACTGGGAGGCCATCACGCAACGGGCCGTGGGCTCGGTTGGCCGGCCGAACACCTCGTTCCCGGAGGCTGCGGGTCGATTCCAGGGGCGCTGGAAGTCGCAGCTGACGGAGCGCGACGCACGCGATGTCGATGCGATGCTGGCTCCGACACTCCGGCAGCTGGGCTATGAAACCGACGCGCCGTCGATGGGCGCTGCCCTGCGATTGCGGGCCGTTGCCTACGCGACGCGCTTCCGGCTGCGCGACTGGGCCAAGCGGCGCACGCCACTCGGGCGGCGCGCCACGAAGCTGAGCCACTTCGCGCCCGGCAGCATGACCATCTCGGACGAGAAGCTGCACGGCGTGCACGGCAGCTGACGGAGCGGCATTCCGCACCGCGGGCCTCGCACCTCCCTGCGCGATCCCCGCGCGATC
>CAZVDJ010000209.1:0-3885 GCA_964626245.1 uncultured Gemmatimonadaceae bacterium | reverse complement strand
GAGCGGCATTCCGCACCGCGGGCCTCGCACCTCCCTGCGCGATCCCCGCGCGATCGCGCCAGTTGCGGCTGTTAGGGGGTCGCGACGCGCCCCCATCGTGAGACGGGCGTCACGAAATAAGACAACGCAAATCCCCGCGCCATGCGAGAAGCATTACAGTGAACGTGTCCTGGATCACATCTGCAACGCGACGGATGTCATACCACTTCTCGCAACTCCTGACCTAGCTTGAGTTTGCTGGAACGCTGCATCGCCAACCCGCATGCGTTTCGATCGCTGAAATCCCGGTCAAGAAGTCCCAAAGCGGTCGATACTCCCTAACAACTGCTCGTTCCATTTTGTCGGCAGGATCGCTACAGGCCCACTGACGGGCGCTGGACGCGACAAAGGCAAAACCGCCGAAAGACGGTGACGCAAAGCTACGAGGCTACCGCACGCCTTCACGTGCAACGCCAGTCGAGCCGCCGAACGACCATCACCCATCCTGAGGACTCATGAAGCACCTGCAACGCCTCGCGGCCTCGCTCCTCGTTGCCGCCACCACGACGGTCGCTGGCTGCAGCGACGAACGCACATCGCCGACGCCTGTATCACCCGCCGCCCCGGACGCGCCAGCGCTCGCCCGGGTCGCTGCTACACCGGCGCAGCTGGTTGTTGGGGAAGTCGAGGGCATGGTGAGCTACTCGACCTTTGCACAGAACAAGATCGCGGAAGGCTTCACGCTGACCTGGAAGACGACGGCGGCCGGTGTCGTGAGCGTTGACGCGGCCGGCATGGCCACGGCCAAGGCGGTCGGTTCGGCCAAGGTGATCGTGACGGCCGGCAAGCGCGCCGACTCCATCCCGGTGACGGTCACCGCGCCGGTGCTGGCGTCGCTCACGCTGAGTGCAGCGTCCACGGCGCTGACCGTGGGTCAGACCGAGAGCATCACCGTTCTCGCCCGCGACACGCGCGGCCTGCTCATTCCCACGCCCACGCTCACCTTCTCGAGCAGCGCGGCCTCGGTGGCGACGGTCAGCCAGGCGGGAGTCGTGACCGCGGTTGGCGCGGGGAGCAGCGTGATCACCGCGACGTCGGGAAGCGTCAGCGGGTCGCTCTCGTTCTCGATCACGGCGCCGTCATCGCCGCCGCCGGCCCCGCCGCCGAGCGGCTCGACGGTCACGCCGCCGACGCGTCCGCAGCTCCTCACCTACAACTATCCGGCGTCGACCGGCAAGTCCTGGGTCGTCAAGCCGACGGACAACCTGCAGACTATCCTGAACAGCGCGCAGCGCGGGGATCAGATCATCCTTCCCGCCGGCGCCACGTTCACCGGGAACTTCGTGCTCCCGGCCAAGTCGGGTTCGGCCAGCAACGGGTGGATCATCATCCGCTCGGACAAGACGCTCCCGCCGCAGGGAACGCGTGTCACGCCGGCTCACGCGTCGCTCTTCCCGCGCATCGTCACCGACAACGTCTCGCCGGCCATCGCGACGGCGGTCTCCGCGAGCGGGTGGTGGATCAGCGGCGTGGAGATCAGCGTGGCGGCGTCGGTCACCGCCATCAACTATGGCCTGGTTTCGCTCGGCGACGGTTCGGCCAAGCAGACCTCCTTGAGCCAGGTGCCGCAGGACATCGTCATCGAGCGCTCGTACGTGCACGGGATGCCTGCGTCCAACGTGAGTCGCTGCATCGCGCTCAACTCGGGCCGCGCGGCGATCCTCGACTCGTACATCCACGAGTGCCACCTCAAGGGCTACGATTCGCAGGCGATCGCGGGATGGAATGGCCCGGGGCCGTTCAAGATCGTGAACAACACGCTGGCCGGCGCGGGCGAGAACGTCATGTTCGGTGGATCAGACCCCAAGATCCCGAACCTCATTCCGAGCGACATCGAGATCCGCCGCAACTACATCTACACCCCGGCCTCGTGGAAGGGCGTGTGGACGAAGAAGAACATCATCGAGTCCAAGAACTCGCAGCGCGTGCTGGTCGAGGGCAACGTCCTGGAAGGGTCGTGGACCGACGGCCAGGTCGGCTTCGCCGTGGTGCTCAAGAGCGCCAACCAGTCGGGTGGCTGCAAGTGGTGCGCGACGCGCGACTGGGAGTTCCGGAACAACATCGTGCGCAACGTCGGCGCCGGGTTCAACCTCTCGGGCCGGGAAGGGTCCAACCCGCATCCGGTGGGCGAGCTGCTCACGCGCGTGTGGCTCGAGCAGAACATCGTCGAGAACGTGAACACCGGCATCTACACCGGTGACAAGAAGATGGTGCAGCTGCTGCAGAACCTCTCCAACCTCACGCTGCGCAACAACTCGTTCTACAGCACGGCGCAGTTCTCCTCCGTGCTGGCGATCGGTTCCTCGCCAGCCGCAACCCACATGGAGATGACGGGCAACGCCGCGCACTACGGTGGCTACGGGCTCTTTGCCACCCAGACCGGGCCGGGAGAAGTCTCGCTCGGCAACATCTCGGGCACCGTGAACTTCGGCACCCAGGTCTTCGTGGGAGCACAGAAGAACGGCTATCCTCACGCGACCTTCGTGTCGAGCGTGAGCGCCGTCCCCTCCACCAGGGGCGCCTCGACCGCGATCGTGAATGCGGCCACGGCCGGGGTGGTGATTCCCTGATCCGCTCGGCGCCTGGCGCGCCCGATCGAATGCACTGATGCACCATCACGCACTACTGAACGGGCGCTCACTCGAGCGCCCGTTCAGCGTTGCGGGACCTCGCGGCATGCACTCCCGCGGGGCACGGCGATGGGCGCGGCGGGGAGTTTGTCCGCTGCGTGCCCGTCGCTCCTACCTGGGCACGACCACGCCGGCCACCGCGCGTTCCACCAGTGCCCGGTCGACGCCCGCACGCCCGGCGCCGCGGACCGACCCCACGACCGCGAATCCGGCCAGCAGGCGGTCCTCGGGACGCGGCGTTCCCACCAGCACGTTCCCGGCGATGCGGGCGCCCGGAAGACAGGCGCTCATCGCTCGCGGACCTCCGCACCCGGAGACCGCGTAGCGTCCGCGCGTGAGCACGTTGCGCTCGAAGACGAGCCCTCGCGCCGACTCGATCCGGGGCGATCCCAGCACGAGCGACGCGCGCAGGTCGGCCGAGGGGGGCGCGAGCAAGGTGTTCTCCGCGATCAGCAGGCCGTCGACGCCAGTGAGCACCTGCATCAGGCGTCCGACGCCGCGATAGGGCATCACCGCCACATCCTCGACGTAGTTCTGGGTGATCTCGATGCGGCGCGAGACCGAATCGATGTTGCCGCGGTCTCCGCCACGCCCGTTGACCGCGATGCCAGCGCCGACGTTGCGGATCAGGTTGCGCCGCACGACGACGTCCGCGGTGATGCACCAGGTGCAGCGACCGCTCTGGTTGGCACTCTTGAGTACGATCGCCCAGCCATCCTGGCCATCGGTCCACGACCCTTCGAGGACGTTCTCCTCGATGAGCATGCGACGGACGTTCTTGGTCTCGACGAGGTTCTTCTTCGTCCAGCGTCCAATCCACTCCGGCGGGCTCGCGATGTGATTGCGGCGCAGCACCACGTCCGACGGGGTGAGGCCGAAGGTCCGTGGGTCCGCCCCGCCGAACATGACGTTCTCCCCGGCGCCCCTCAGGGTGTTGTTCTCGATGAGGTACGGCCCCGTCCCTCCCCATCCCCCGATGGCCTGCGAATCCGACCCCTTCTCGTGGCATTCGTCGAGCCACGAGTCGATCACGACAGTTGCCCCGCTGTTGAGCGCGAGGCACCGCCGCAACGTCTGATCCGGCCAACCGTGTGCGAAGACCCGATCGAGTACGAGTTCGCTCGCGACCGCCGGCATCGCGGGGCGCTCACCCTCCGCCGCGCCACCGCCACCCAGGGTGATCAGCGCCGTGGGTCCGACGGGCGCGGTGGAATCG
>CAZVDJ010000208.1:0-7036 GCA_964626245.1 uncultured Gemmatimonadaceae bacterium | reverse complement strand
CCAGCGAGAGCACGATGGGTCGGTCGCCGTTGCCCAGCGCCGCCAGGAGCGCGAGTTCGGCGCGGTGCGTCGCGGGATCGTCGTGCTGCTCACCGAAGAAGACCACTTCGGCGGACTGCGCGGCGCGCGCGACCGCCGACAGGTCGACGTCGCGCCGGGCACTGGTGGCGACGTAGCGACTCTCCGCCACCGGAGCCGGCAGCTGGCCGGATCTGAGAGCCGGCGCGCACGCCGCCATCACGGGCATTGCCGCCAGCATGGCGGCGCGTGCGAACTCGAGCGCGCGCATGGACACGACCGAAGCAGGAAGGCGGGACAGAAGCATGGGGGTAGCGAGTCTCGCAGGTGAACGGGGCGCGGTCAATCGGGGGAGCCCTCGTCCCGACCCGTCGTTACGATCGGTCAGGAGTGGACGCCGGCCAGGAGGGCGGTCATGGCAACGCCGGCAGCCACCAGGAGCCCCTGCATCATGGGGGAGTCGCGACCCGCCGTCTGTGTCTCGCCGGCGGGATCGTGGGAGTGACCGCCGGCCTGAAGGGCGACGGTAGCAGGCGACGTCGCCGTCGCGACCACCCGGCGAGGCGCGGGCCGCGGGGCGCGCAGGGCCACGAGGATCGCCGTCGCAAGGTACAGGAAGTTCCCCGCCGCGAAGGGGAGGAGAAGTCGCCCGAAACGCTCGGCGTCGACACCCACGAGAAGCGCCCCCACCGCCCCGAGGAGCGCCAGCACACCGGTCGCGGCGTTCACCAGGATCGCCTTGCGCGCCGACATCCCTCCCGACACACAGAGCGCAAAGGTGCCGAGCTCACGCGGCAGCTCGTGCAGCGCAATCGCCACCCCGGCAAAGACGCCGAGCGACGGATCGGTGAGGAAGGCGGTGGCGACCAGCGCGCCATCGATGGCGTTGTGCAGCGCATCACTCACGATGCCGAGCGGTATCAGGTGCGCGCGCTCGCCGAGCGCCGCGTGATTGTCCCCCTGTTCTCCCTCGTGCGGGCGCTCCATTCCATGGATCACGCGCTCCAGCGCGGCAAGGGCGAGCACCCCGAGCCCGACCAGGATCAGGACGCGCTCCCGGCTGTTGTCGGACAGCGCCTCGGGAATGAGATGGAACAGCGCGGCGCCGAGGAGCGCCCCGGCCGCGAGCAGGATGAGCCGCGGGACGAGCGTGGCCGTCAGCGCCGGACGACTGGCCAGCCACCAGGTGGCAACGAGCGGGATGGCACTCGCCACCCCCACGGCGACCAGGCTCTCCCGCCAGGGCGACGCTCCCATCATCACGCGGCGCAGCGCGCGCAGCGCCCGTACAGGACCACCTCGTGGTCGTCCACCGAAAAACCGGCCGGGGCGAGCGAGGCGAGGTTGCCGGGGCAGCCGTGCACCTCGAAAACCCCGCCGCAGGAGCGGCAGCGGAAGTGATGGTGATGGTGCAGGTGGGCCAGCTCGTAGCGCGGGGTGTCGCCGGGCAACGCCACGAGCGTCACCTCGCCCGCCTCCTGCAGCGCGCGCAGCGTGCGATAGACGGTGGCGAGCCCCAGCCCCGGCACGCTGACGGCGGCGTGGCGGTGGATCTCCTGCGCGCGAAGGGGGACGCCGCTCGATTCGAGGGCGGCGCGCACCGCCTTCCGCTGGCGTGTGTTGCGTTCCGAAGTCACGAGATCCTGATGATAACGCATTCTCAGGAAGCCGCGACCCTGTGCTGGAGTTCCGCCCCAACGACGGCGGGGCGACCAGTCGTGGCCGCCCCGCACCCCCTTCCTGATGCCTTCGCCCAGCGTCCCACCGACCCCGCTATTTGATCCCGACCATCCCCTTCACCGACTGGATCAGCTTGGCGGAGTCGTAGCCGACCCCCTTTCGGAAGACGGTGACGACCTTCCGGATGTCGCCTGGGGTGCGTGTCGGGTCGCCGGAGAGGATGACCAGGTCGGCCTGTTTCCCCGGCTGCACGCTCCCGGTACGCGCGTCGATCCCCAGGATCTTCGCGCCGTTGAGCGTCATCACGCGAACGGCCTCCTCCGGGGTGAAGCCCGCCTCCACCAGGAGCTCGAAGTTGCGCTGGTCGCCGTAGCCGGCGATGACGTGCAGGCAGCACGGGTCCGACCCTGCGCCCAGCAGCCCGCCGGCCCGGAAGAAGGCGCGCTCGAAGTCCATCGTCTTGCGCAGCACGTCGCGGGTGGCGCCGTCCTTCGCGTTCCTGCCGTTGTCGTACCAGCGCTGCACCGCGGCCGCCGCTTCGGGCATCAGCGCCTCGAGCACGCGCGGGTCGGCCTGCACGCGCGAAGGGGTGGACGTCTCGTACACCGCCAGCGTGCTGGTGAGCGAGACGCCGCGCTTCACCATCTCGTCGATCGTGCGCCGGACGTCGGGATTGTCGGCGCGCACGTCGGCAAAGACCATCGAGTCGCCCACCGTGGGGCAGGCGTCGGGCTGCTTGTTGCGGTAGAACTCGGTGTTGGCGAAGAGGCCGTGCTCCAGGTTGTCGATGCCTAACGCCACGGCCTCGCGGTAGCCCACCGAGCACAGGTGGGCGGTGACCTTCACCCCGTGCTTGTGCGCCTCGTCGATCGCCGCTCCCAGGTCGGCGCGCGAGATCTGCGTGTAGGCCTTGAACCAGGTCACTCCTTCCTCGGCCCAGTAGCGCACCATGCGGCGCGCATCCTCGGGACCGCTCACCGGGTGCATCGCCCCCGGCCCCGCGCCCGGCCCCTGCAGGTACGGGCCAGTCACGAACAGCTCCGGCCCGGCAATCGCGCCGCGCTCGATGGCCGATCGCAGGTTCAGCTCCTGGTACGAGTCGGTGCTCCCCGCCGTGCGGATTGTCGTGATCCCGTTGCCCAGGAAGAGCCGCGGATACGACTGCAGCATCATCTTCATCGACCCGCCCGCGGCCGACGAGTAGTACATGTGGTCGTGCAGCCCCACGATGCCGGGGATCACGGTGTGTCCCGCAAGGTCCAGCACGCGGGCGCCGGCCGGAATCGCGACCTCGCCGGCCTTCCCCACCGCGCGGATGGTCGCCCCGTCGATGACGATGACCTGGTTGTCGCGGGCCGGCGTCCCCGTCCCGTCCACCAGCCGCACGTTGGTGAGGGCGACGAGCGGCGTGTCGACCGAGACAAACGGGCGGGCGGCGGGGCCGATCTGGCGCGGCTGCGCCATGGCATCGGCGCCGTGGACCAGGGCGAGCGTCGCGGCCAGGAGCAGGACCGTTCGGGGGCGGGAGGTGCGTCGCATGGTGGGGGCGTGGTGATCGTTAGGCGATCAGGGCGGGGCGGTGACGGTGAAGGTCCCCATCATCCCCGTTCCCAGGTGCTCGGCGATGTGACAATGAAACATCCAGCGCCCGGGATTGGACAGGTCGAGCAGCAGGTCCATCGTCTCGCCGGCCGGGAGCACGGCGGTGTCCTTCCACGACAGGTTGGTCGTGCGCACGCCGTTGCGCTCGATGACCAGGAAGCGCTGCCCGTGGAAGTGGATGGGATGGGCCATGGCGTGCGTGGCCGTGGGGTCGTTGACCAGCCGGACCCGCGCCACCGATCCGAGGGGAAATCGCCAGTCGATCGCCATGTTCTCGCGCCCGGACTCATCGCGCATCGTCCACTGCACCTCGCGCCCCGACAGGGCGGCGTTGAGCATCGGCATCGCGTCATTCCAGTCGAGGGGGACGGCGACCCCCACCAGCATCGCCACCATCGACGGCGCGACCCCCGTCAGGTGCATGGCCAGCGTGACGGTGTGGTCGACCGGTCGGTCGAAGTGCCGGCGAAAGGGGGCCAGCTCGCGCGACACCTCGGGGTGCGTCCCGAGCCGGTCGAAGTCGGCGCGCAGGTCGGGGCGCGCGGGCGCCTCGGACACCGTCACCACGCCCATCGTGTCCTGCACGGGCACCACCGTCCCCCGCATGTGGTCGAGCCACTGCACCGCATTCACCAGCGCATGGCGCCCCGCCGAGTCGAAGCGGGCCTCCACCACGTATCGCTCGGCGGGGGCCAGGACGATCGACTGCACCCACTCCTCCCGCTCGAAGTCGCCCAGGTCCGACCCCACGAGCTTGAGGCGCGCGCCGGGGATGCGGAGGTTGAAGACGCGGGCGCTGGCGACGTTGGTGAGGTAGAAGCGCACCACCGCCCCTCGTTGCACCTGGAGCGCATACGACGGTTCCCCGTTGACCAGGAGCTGGTTGCCGAAGCGTCCCATAAGGGCATGCGACGGCGCCTCGCGACCCAGCGGGTAGGGTGACCCGTCGTCGCCCACCAGGAAGTCGTCGAGCGCCAGGACCTCCTCGTGATGTACGCGCACACGCTGGGCCGCGCGTCGCGACACCATCAGGTTGCCGTAGAGCCCCATCTCCTGCTGGATGTCCTCCCGCACATGCGGGTGGTACCAGTAGATGCCGGCGTCCGGGAAGCGCAGGCGATACGTGAACGAGTCGCCCGGGGCCACGGGCTCCTGCGACAGGTGCGGCACCCCGTCGAACTGCGGGTCCAGGCGCAGTCCGTGCCAATGCACCGTGGAGGGAAGGTCGATCCCGTTGACGAATCGCACCACGACCTCGGTCCCCTGGCGGACGCGCACCAGTGGCCCCGGCACCTGCCCGTTGTAGCCGTAGAGCACGAAGGATCGGCTGCCCACCTGCCGGCGCACGAAGCCGGCCGCCAGCCGCAACGTATCGCCGTCGCGCAGCGACACCACCTGGCGCGGCGTGGCAGCGGCAATCGCCGCCCCGGTGGTGTCCATCCGCCACGGCGCCACCGAGGGCGGCGGGTGCTGCATGGGCGACGGGGCGATGCGGGGATCGGCAGGGGGCGGGGGCCATCCGGCACCCTCGTGTCCCTGGTGAGCGCCGTGGCCACCCGTCCCTTCGCCGCCGGCGCCCGGCAGCCACGACATGGCGTCCCGGTGGGCCACCATCAGCGCGCTGGGCGAGGTGGCGCGCAGCACCAGGCGCCCGGTACGTCGCGCCGGCGCCGCCGAGCGCTCCGCGCTCACCAGCAGGCGAAAGCGTTCACGCGGGAGTTCGCCCAGGACCGACCGCCCGTTGCCCACCACCCCCAGGCGTCGCTCGTCGCCCAGCGCCAGGTCGTAGCCCCAGGCGACATAGTGTGTGTAGTTCCCCAGCGTCGCCGGCGGCGGGAGCGACTCCACGCGCGCCACCAGGTGATGCCGGAGTCGCCCGTCAGGAGCAACGGCGACCCCGAAGGGAGAGCGCACCGGCGCCAGCTCCAGCATCCCCCACGTGCCCGCCAGGTCCGGGGTCGGGACCAACTCCGCGCAGAAGGGCGAGGCGAAGGGGGCAGTCCCGCGGGGGCAGCGCTCGGGCGCCGCCTGGCGGCCCCGCGCCTCGAGGCGACTGATCCCGGGGGCCGATGCGCCCTGCTGCCCCCACGCGCGCGACGCCGTGCCCCACGCAGCCAGCAGCAACGCCCCTCCGATCGCGGCGCACCGGCCCCGGCGAAAGGCCGCGGTGCAGCGGGGCGTGCCGTGTGGCGTGGATGGGAGGTCGCGCACGCCGCGAACGAAAGCCGCGGGGCACTGTTCACGCCAGATTCGGCGGTTGGCGGCCGGCCCGGCACAACTTTCGCACTCCCGGCGTCGAGCCTCGCGGCGCACCTTCCGGACACGGCCCGCACCTTCCCGGTCGCCTCAGCGCCCGGCCCCTCGATCGCCCCAGTGATCCGTGACCACTGACGTTGCTCCCAGCACCCCAGCCAGCGCCCGCAACCGCGTGGACGCCGATCGTCGCGGGCGCCTGCTGCGCGCCGCGGACGAACTCCTGGCCGGCAGCGCGGCCGCCGTCCTGGGCGCCGTGCTCTTCCTCGTGGCGGTCCGGCTCGTGCCCATCCCGTTCAGCGTGCACGACTGGGACTTCCGGTCCGCCGGACTCTTGTGGCGCACGCCGTGGGGCTACCTGCTCGTCTTCGCGCCGCTGGCCGTCGCACTGGCCGCACTCGCCGCACTCCTGCCGCGCGGCATCCCGTTGCGACTGACGGTCACCCTCTGGCTGACGCTCGTGCTGTGGGGACTGGTGCTGCGCATCACGCAGGTGCACGGCCTCGCGTGGCTCGTCCTGTCGCTGGCGCTGAGCCTGCAGTTGAGCAAGCCGATCGCCCGCCGGCCGCAACCGGCGCGTCGCGTCCTGCGTTGGGGAGGCGCCGGGCTGCTCGCCCTTGCGCTGGTCGCGCGCCCCGTGTTCGAGCGACGCCAGGCCACACGCGAGCGTGACGCGGTGGCCGCCCTCCCCGTGGCCGAGTCGGGTGCCCCCAGCGTCCTCCTCATCATCTGGGACACCGCGCGCGCCGCGTCGCTCTCCCTGTACGGTGCCTCGTTCCCCACGTCACCCGTCCTCGATTCGCTGGCGCGTCACGGCGCCACCTTCGACGAGGCGTACGCCACCACGTCGTGGACCCTTCCGTCGCACGCGTCGATGTTCACGGGGGTGTACGCCAGCGAGACGGGAACCGACTTCGACGCGGCGCTCCCGTTGGGGCGCCCCACGCTCGCCGAGGTGCTGCGCGACCGAGGCTACGTGACCGGCGGGTTCACCGCCAACCTCATGGCCACGCGCGCCGAGAGCGGACTGGCGCGCGGCTTTGCCCGCTACGAGGACTTTGTCCCGTCGTTGCGCGAGATCCTGCACTCGACGCCGTACACGCAGGCCGACATCGGCGTCGTCCTCCTCGAGCTGCTCGCCAACGGACGCTATGATCGCATCTGGACCGAGCTCAAACGCGCCAGCTTCGAGACCAACTTCACCGTCAACTCGCACGAGGTGAAGCGCACTCCCACGGTGGGCGCCGACTTCCTGGCGTGGCACCAGTCGCTCCCGGCGGGGCGCCCGTACTTCGCCTTCCTCAACTTCTTCGACGCCCACGACCCGTACCGCCCGCCCCCCCAGGACGTGGCAGCGGTGGGCGACACGGCCCGCACCGCGCTCGCCCGCTACCACGGCGCCCTGCACTACGTCGACCGGCACATGGGGACCATGCTGGGGGAGCTCGCGCGACGGGGCGGGCTGGAGAACACCATCGTCATC
>CAZVDJ010000207.1:0-7064 GCA_964626245.1 uncultured Gemmatimonadaceae bacterium | reverse complement strand
TCTTGTAGGCGCCGTACTGCCAGATCTGGCGCGGCTCGGCGCGCACATCGAGGAAGTTGTCGATGCGGCGGAGCGTGCCCGGCGTGGCCTGCACGGTGGGACGCGTGGAGTAGTAGAGCGCCCCCGACGCCGACTGCCCGATGTACTGCGGGCGATCGGAGTAGTCGATGGGAGGCGGCACCTTGAACTTGAAGCCGCCGGACGACTCGTCCTTCGAATAGGCGACGTCATAGACGTACTCGTTCGACGTCTTCACGCGCCCGATCTCCTGGCGGTCGACGAGCGAGACCTTGGAGATGTTGGTTCCGGCCGAGTTGGCGACGAGCAGGAGCGAGCCGGAGTTGTCGATGATCATCCCCCACGGTTGCGCACCGACGGCGATGGCCGGCAGGCGCTGCAGCGTGGTGGAGTAGCTCCACGCCTCGACCTGGTTCTTGTTGAGGTTGGAGACGAAGACGCGCGTGCGCGCCGTGTCCACCGTGATGTCGGCGCCCAGGCTGCCTTCGGGGAGCCCGTAGGTGAGGCCATAGGCGTAGACCGACGGATCGCGCTTGGCGAGCGTGTCGGCATTGACCGGCACGGTGGCGCCGGTGGGCACGGCCCATCCGGTGCGGCCGGCGGCATCGATGGCGTAGGCGGTGATGAACAGCGCCTGGCCGCGCATCGTGATCGGCGCCCCCCATGGACGGCGGCGCGTGACCTGCTGCGCGGGCGTTGTCAGCGTGTCGGCCGCGCGATAGACGATGCGACCGGCGGCGTCCTTGGCGACAAAGCCGATGATGCGCACCAATCCATCGGAGTCGCGCGCCTGCAGGTCCACCGAATCCGGCGTCTCGAGGCGCGCCGGGATGTTCTGGTACACGATGGGCGGCAGCAGGTCTGGCCCTGCCGCGGCCACGCGCACCTGGAACGGCTCGCTGGAGCCACGCAGCGCGTCGCGATTCTCGGCGAACGGCGTGATGGTGAGGATCGCGCCGGCCGCGATGCCCGCGGGGACCTGGAACGAGTACGAGACCGTCGGCTCCTTGGGGTACGGCACCGGGAAGAGCGTCGAGTCGGCGCGCGAGAAGCCCGCCGTGGTGACGCGATAGCCCACCGTGGTGACGCCCGTGGTGTCGGTGATCTGCAGGTCGAAGTTGTAGGTGCCGCCCACGATCACGTTGGGCTGCGGCTGCACGAAGGCCAGGCGCGGCACGTTGGGATCGAAGGCGACGGCGCTCGCCTCACCGCTGGCGGTGTTGCCGGCGCCATCGCTCACCGAGCTGCGGACGGTGATCCGCTGCCCGGGGCGCACGCCGGCCAGGGCGACCTTGATGCTCTTGGCAAAGCTGCTCGACGCCACCGGGAAGGTGGTCGAGTCGCGCCCCACGAGCGTCGTGTCCGCGAAGACGCGGGTCACGATCCACTGGAGGGCGGCGTTGTCCTGCGCGTCGATCGCGACCTGGAGCGGGACACGGAGCGACACGGAGTCGATCCCGCCCGTCCCGATCTTCCCCTCGATGGCCACCGAGAGCTTCGGGAGGATCTTGTCGGCGTTGGTCGACGCGATCTCCGTGCTCCCGCACCCCGCGGCCGTTGCACCTGCAAGGGCCGCGAGCAGCGCCGGGGCGACGCGACGAATGTTGGTCTTCATCGGCTGGGCTCCGGGTGGGTTACTTGCTGCTCCCATCGGGTGGGCGCACGGCGTCGCCCTCGTCGATGATGTGCGGCGTGATGAGGATGAGCAGGTCCTTCTTCTCCTCGCGCGTCTCGGACTGCGAGAAGAGGCGCCCGATGAGCGGGAGCTCGGAGAGGATCGGGATTCCCGACCGGTTCTTCGTGACCTGCGTCTGCGTGAGTCCGCCGATCACTGCCGTCTCGCCGTTGTTCACCAGGAGCTGCGTCTTGGCGTTGCGCTTGTCGATGATGAAGCCCAGGTCGCCGCCGACGATGCGAAGCTCCGACTGCTCGGCTTCCATCGACATGCGGATCTGCCGGTTGTTGGTGATGTGCGGCGTGACCGTGAGGATGATGCCCGTCTCGCGGAACTGGACGTTGGCACGCACCGGGGCGCCGATCTGCGCCACCGATCCGGCGTCGATGACCCGCACCGGCGTCTCCTGGCCCACGAGGATCTTGGCCTGGCGGTTGTCGAGCGTGACGATGCTCGGCTCGGCCTGGATGTCGGAGAGCGACGTCTCGCGGAGCGCATCGAGGAACGAGGTGAGCGAGTACTTCCCGAGCGCCGTGGAGAAGATCAGGTTGAGCGCCGACCCCTGCTTGTACTTGCGCTGCGCGTTGGAGACGCCGGCCAGCGCGTCACCACCCAGCTCCACCTGCGACTCGAACTGCCCCGGGGCGTTCTGCCCCTCGGCGATGCGCGGCAGGAGCGTGTTGAAGAAGGTCCCGCTCGACCCGAGGTCGTACGAGAGGCCGAGCTGCTCGATCTGCGTGCGGGACACCGAGATGATCTTCGCCTTGAGCGCCACCTGCGGCGTGCGCACGTCCAGCCCCTTCACGTACTGCAGGAGGTTGGGGAGGCGCGAGGAGACCTCGGTGATGATGAGCGAGTTGGTCCCGCTGTCGGCGGCGACGGAGCCGCGCACGATGCAGCCGTTCCCGCCTGGCGCCGCACCCGGGCCGCCCGCGTTGGAGGCGCCCTGCGGGCACTCCTTGTGGAGGAGCCCCTGCACGGTGGGGACGAGCGACGAGGCCGAGACGTAGTTGACGTTCACCATCTGCGTGGTGACCGGCTCGCTCGACTGCTTCTCGAGGATGTTCTTGTAGCTGTCGACCGTGATGATGCCCGAGGTCTCCTCGCTGGCGGCGAGTCCCTGCGCCTCGAGGATCGCCTTGAGGGCGACGTCCCACGGCTGGTCCTTGATCTCGGCCGTCACCGTCCCGCTCACGTCCTTGCCGACCACGATCGTGCGGCCGGAGAAGGTGGCGAAGCCGGCCAGGACGTCGCGGATGTCCGCGTCCGACCAGGTGACGGTGATGCGCGACTGTTGCAGGGCCACGGCGACCGGGGCCGCGATCTCGGCGATGACCGAGTCGGCGACGGTCCCCGTGGCGACTTCCGTCGTCACGCGCTCGTCGCGCGCCGCCGGCGCGGCCGGCGCCGCGGGGGCGGCGATCGCCTCGGCGAGCATTGCACCCGACGAGTGCCAGGCGGCAAAGCTCGCCTCACCCCGCACCGTGACGCGCACCTGGCCCTGATCGCGGGACACCGCGTAGGCACGCGGCCCGTCGATATCGAGGACGATGCGCACGACGTCGGCGCGGTACTGCGAGGTGCGGATGTTGGTGATCCCGCCACGCGCGATCCGGTCATAGGCGCTGCCGATCGAGCCAAGGCGCGCCCCCGCGATGTCGAGGACGATGCGGTGCGGCGTGGGGACGGTGAAGTCCTGCACGCTCACCGGGCCCGAGACGGCGATGATCAGGTCGGCCTGCCCTTCACCCGGGACGAGCGACAGCGCCGTGACCGCCGCGGCATCGCGGCTGGCCTCGGGACGCGCGGGGGCGACCGCGGTATCGTGATGCGCCGCACGCGCGGCATACGCAGGCGTCGCGCCGATGCACAGCGCAACGGCTGGCAGCGCGGCCAGCGTCCAGACTCGCGTCATTGCTTCCTCTCTTTGTTGGAATCCCCGAGCGCCAGCGTCTCCTGGCGGCTGTATCCGAATTCTTCGATGGTGAAGACGATCGCGCGCGGCGTGATCGACGCCACGCGCATGCGGCCGAGCGTGTGCCCGACCCGCACGCGGTACTGCTCCTTGGTGCCCAGGTCACGCAGCACGGCGATGGAGTTGCGCCCGGCGGCATCGTAGGTGATGCCGACGACCCTGAGGTCGCTCACCAGCGGGCGCAGCTCGCTGGTGCTCATGAGCGACACGAACGGGTCGCGACGCCCCCCGCGTTCGTACGCGAAGGTCTCGCGCTCGAATGCGGCCTCGCTCCCCTTGGCGGGGGCAGCGGCGACCGCGGCGGAGCCGGCAGCGCTGTCCGTGGCCGTCGCCCGTCCCGCCGCAGCGGGCCGCGGCGTGGCCGCCGCCTGCTTCGCGGCGGAGTCGGCCGGCAACGTGGAGTTGGCGGCAACCTGGCGGTTGGTCGCCTCGACGGCGCGCTGCGCCGCCTGCTTGGGCTGCATGATCGACGGCGGGCGCTGGGCCGACACGCCCTGCGCAGTCGCCAGCAGCAAGCCCGTCACGAGGACGCGGCGCATCATGACTTCCCTCCCTTCGCAGTGGGCGACGTCTTGGCGACGTAGGTCTGGATCTCGAACTTCGTGTCGAGCGCCGAGCTCCCCGCGGTGCGGTCGCCGCGACCGGCGGAGGCCGGGTTGGAGGCCGGCGTCAGCGCCAGGTTGACGGGGGCGATGATGCGCGTCAGCGAGCCGACGTTCGTGAGGAACTCGGCGACGGCGTGATAGCCACCGGTCACGGCGATCTTGTAGCGATAGGTGTCGAACTGGTCACCCTCGATCACCGGCTGCGGCTGGACCGCGGCCAGGTCGAGGCCGACGCGTCGCGCCGCCGTGGAGACCTGCTCGAGCAGCGCGGGGACTTCGTTGCCGGTGGGGACCAGGGTGCGCATGACCTCGAGGTCGCGCGCATGCCGTTCCGCCTCGGCCTTGAGCGCCTCGACGTTGCCGGACTTGAGCTCCTGGCGCGCGCGCTGGTTGCGCGCGGCGAGCGTGTCGACCCGTTCCGTGAGCGTCACGATCTCCGTGCCCTTGGGCTCGAAGACGTAGTTCCAGTACAGGCCCACGAGGGCCACGGACACGATGCCCACGAGGAGCATGGCCTGGTCGCGCTGGGACTTGGGGGGAAAGGGCATCGTTACCTCACCGAGAGGGAGACGGGTGCGGTGGCGATCATGCCCTTCTCGGGCCGCTCGTACTCCGCGTCGAGCTGGAACTCCGTGACTTCCTTGCCATCGAGCATCACCAGCTCCGAGCGCGCGAGCTGCACGTTCTGCACGAAGGGCGACGTCTCCAGGATCTTCATGAAGCGGGTGAGCGCCTGGATGTCGACCGTGTTGCCGGTGACGCGGAAGCGCAGCGGCTCCGCGCTCGGCTCCGGGTCCTTCTTCTCGTCCTGCTTTCCATCCTTTGGCGGCGCGGCGACCGGGGCGGCGCTGCCGGCCGTCTGCACGATCGACTTGAGCCAGGTGTAGGGCGGCAGCGCGCGCGACACCTCGTCCAGGATGTGCGGCCACACGAAGCGGTCGTCGTCGATGGAGCGGATGATCTGCAGCTGGCGCATCACCGAGTCGCGCTTGGCCTCGGCGCGGCGGCGCTCCTTGAGCACCACGGCAAAGCGGGCGGAGTCACGCACCGCCTCCTGCTCGCGCACCGAGAGCTCGTCCAGCGTGGCGGCCTGCGAGAAGTGCATGCCGCCGATCGCGCCCGCGGCGATGATCACGCTGGCCACGGCCGAGAGCATGTACGGATCGCGCACCCGCGCGGAGAGCGAGGCCCCCGCGGTCTTGAAGCTGAAGCCCGCGCGCCGGCCCTTCGTCTTCTCGGCGCCTGGGAGGAGATTGATTTCGATCATTGGGTGTGATCTGCTCGGGATCGCTCAGGCAGCCTTGCGGAGCGCCAGGCCAATGGGAAGCATGAGGAGCGGGGCGACTTCGTCGGTCACGAGGTTGTCCAGGGCGCCCTCGCGCACGCGCAGGTTGGCGAGCGGGTTGGCCTGCTCGACCGGAAGGCGGAGGCGACGGCCTAACGCGTCGGCGAGCCCCGGGACGCGTGCCCCGCCGCCGCACAGGTAGACCGCGCGCAGCTGCCCGCCCGACCGCGACGACGACGCCAGGAAGGCGGCGGCGCGCTCGACGCCCACCGCGATCTCCTCGCCGCGATTGTCGATCACCGCATCCAGGTGCGCGGAGCGATCGTAGCCCTGCAGCAGCTGCTCGGCCTCGTCGGCACCCAGGCCACGCTCGCGCTGCAGGTCCTCGCGAAAGCGGCGCGTCCCCAGCGTGAGGTCGCGGGTGAGGATCGGCACGCCCTCGTCGAGGATGTTGATGTTCGTGACCTCGTGGCCGATGTTGATCAGCCCGACCACGCCGTTCATCGCGTCCGGGTGGTTGACCTCGAAGGCGTTGTGCAGCGCGAAGGCATCGACATCGACGATGGCGGTGTCGAGCCCGGCGTCGGCCAGGAGGCGCATCTTCGTCTCGATGAGGTCGCGCTTGGCGGCGACGAGCAGGACGCTCATCTCCATGCCGTCGCCCTCGGGATCGAGGATCTGGAAATCCAGCTCCACCGACTCCATGTCGAACGGCACGTGCTGTTCGGCTTCCCAGCGCATCAGCTCTCGCGCCTGCTGCTCCTTCACGCGCTCGATCGCGATCTTCTTGATGATCACGTCGCGGCCGCCGACGGCGGTGACGACATCCTTCGTCTTGAGCCCCGCCTGCTCGACCGCGCTGCGAATGGCGTCGGTGACGATGCCGGGATCCATCACCTCGCCCTCGACGATGGCGTCGGCGAGCAGCGGCGTGATGACCACCTTCGCGAGTTCCGGCTCGCCTCGGCCGTGGTCGATGACCGCGACCTTGATGAGCCCCGAGCCGACGTCGAGGCCGATCGTCGTCTTCTTGCGACCGAAGAGCGCCATAGGAGTGACTGGGTGCAGAGAGAGGGCGTTACGGGGCGCGTGCGAGCGCACGGGCGCGAGGATCGGGGACAGATTGACCGACAGTTCGGTCGATTCTGCCATTCACACGACCGCCCACGTCGCGGGGTAACAGCAGAATGCGCTTGCTGTTGCGTTTTTCCGGGCAGGTGCGTCAGATCACCGACGCGGGGTGACCGGGAGAGGGGAGACGGGGGTGTGACGCGAGCCTGGCGGCGCGGACGCGTTGCGCGAACGAGTCGTCGTGCGTCGCGAACGGCAGCGGGCGAAGCACCACCGTCACCCGCGACGCGCAGTGCGCACGCATCGAGCGCCGCGGTGCACCGGTCCCGCGCGGATGCCCCTGCAAGCCTCACCGCAAGGAGGCCCACCAGCGATCGCGCACGCGCGTGAGGCGCGCCGAACGCGCGAGCGCCAGGTCGACGGCGCAGCGCGACC
>CAZVDJ010000206.1:0-7067 GCA_964626245.1 uncultured Gemmatimonadaceae bacterium | reverse complement strand
GGAGCAGGGGGCCATCCGTTCGCGCATGCTCTCGGCGGCCCTGGCGGGAACCCGCGACGAGGAACGTGAACAGCGCCGCTTCCTGGCCGACGGCTCCCTCCCGCCACGCGAGATGGGGCGCGCGTGGCACGGGGCGCTGTGGGAGGAGGTGGCGCTCGTGATGGCGACGATCCCCGAGGGCGAGCCGTCGCCACCGACATCGATCGCTCTCCGGGGCGACGGATGGCAGCTGACGGGGCGCCTGGAGGGCGTGCGCCGCGGTGTGCGCTATGCCGTGCGCGCCGGCTCGCTGCGCAGCGAGCACATCATCCGTGCGTGGGTGGAGCACCTGGCCATGCTTGCGGCCGTGGAGGGCGGAGAGCGCACGCTCCCCGACACCACCGTCCTCGTCTGGCGAACGGGAGAGAAGGCGATGCGCGCGACGTTCGGCCCGGTGTCGCACGCCGCGGCGCGCCTGTCGCAGTTGGTGATGGCCGCACGCGAGGGGCTGCGCCGCCCACTCCCGTTCTTCGCACAGGCGGGGCAGGCGTGGTGCGAGGCTGCCCTCGCCCCCCTGCCGAGCGGCAAGCGCCGGGCGAAGAAGGCGGCCACCGGCGAGCGCGACGATCCGCGCGAGTCCGCCACCACGGCATATCACAAGCAGCCCTCGGAGTACTCGTCAGGCGGCGACGCGCAGGATGACTACGTCGCGCTCGCCTTCCGCGGGGTGGACCCGATGGAGGAGCGCTGGGACGAGTTCGAGGAGCTTGCAGGCCGGCTCTTTGACGGATGGGTCGAGGCGCAGGAGGTGGGCGACGCATGACGCCGCACGCACACGATCGCTTCGACCCGCTCCAGGTGGCGCTGGCCCCGGGCATCACCCTGGTGGAGGCGAGCGCCGGGACGGGGAAGACCTTTGCCATCACGCGACTGCTCCTGCGCCTGTTGCTCGAGCGCAAGGTGGAGTCGCTGGCGCGTGTCCTGGTCGTCACCTTCACCGAGAAGGCCACGCAGGAGCTGGTGACGCGCATACGGCGCACGCTGCGCGAGGCGGAGCTGGTCTGGAGCGCCACACCGCCGGCGCGCACCGCCGCGAACGACGACCTCTTCGAGCTCAGGTCGCGCCATCCCGAAGGCGGCGCCGCGATCATCGCCGAGTCGATGCGATCGCTCGACGACCTGGCCGTCTTCACGATTCACGGCTTCTGCCAGCGCGTGCTGAGCGAGAGCGCGCTGGAGACGCGCATCCCCTTCCGCACCACCTTCATCGAGGACGACACGGAGCCATTCGGCCGCGCGGCACGCGACTGGGCCCGCCGTCGCCTGATCAACGCCCCCGGCGACGCGGCGCTGGTGGCCGAACACGGCAAGCCGTTCGAGCCGTGGGTGCGCCAGCTGGTCATCCCGTACCGCCGCCACGAGGGGACGCGCATCTCGCTGGACGCCACGTCGCCTACACAGGGGCTGCTGGCGCACTTCACGACGGTGGTGCACGAGGCGTTCGAGCGCGAAAAGGAACGGCGGCACCTGCGCGGCTTCGACGACCTGCTGCGCACGGTGAAGAAGGTGCTGGCCGAGGAAGGGAGCGACGGGGCGCTGGCACGCCGCATCCGGTCACGCTACGGCGCCGCCCTCATCGACGAGTTCCAGGATACCGATCGCACCCAGTACCCGATCTTCTCCACGGCGTTCGCGGGCTGTCCGCTCTTCCTCATTGGTGACCCCAAGCAGTCGATCTATCGCTTCCGGGGCGCCGACATCCGCGCCTACCTGAGCGCTGCCGGCGAGTCGTCGCGGCGCTTCACGCTGCTGCAGAACTTCCGCAGCAGCGCGGCGTACGTGTCGGCCCTGGAGCGCCTCTTCACGCGCGTGCCGCAGCCGTTCCGGGTGGACGAGGGCGAGATCGACTTTCCGCGCGTGACCGCGGCGACCAGCCCTTCGCCGCCGGGGACGATGGCGGCCGACGGCCGTGCGGCGCTGGAATGGTGGTGGCTGGACGCCAGCGTGGGCAGGAACGGGAAGTACGTGTCCAAGGAGCTGGCGCGTCGCCTCATCTTCCTGGAGGTGGCGCACGAGATCGTGCAGCTGCGCGCGCGGCAGGTGCCTTTTGGCAAGATGGCGGTGCTGCTGCGCACCAACAGCGCCGCGCGCGAGCTCAAGCGCACGCTGGATGCCGCGCGCATTCCCGCGGTGATCGGGGGCGATGAGGACGTGCTGGAGTCGGAGGAGGCCAACGAGCTGGTGCGATTGGCGACGGCCATCGCGAACCCGGGCGATGGGGGCGCCGTGCGGTCGGCGCTGGCCACGCGCCTGTGGGGGTGTGACGCCCGCCAGGTCGCGTCCATGCTGCAGCCCGAGCAGGAGGGCGAGTGGCAGCGCATCGTCGAGCGCCTGGCGGCCGCGCGTGAATCGTGGCGTGCGCGCGGCTTTGCCGTCGCGCTGGGTGAGCTCCTGGCGGAACGCGACACGGCGGCGCGGCTGCTGGCCATGCCCGGGGGGGAGCGTCGCATGACGAACGTGCGGCACGTGATCGAACTGCTGCACGACGAGTGGGCCGAAGCGGCCGTTGCGCCGGAGGGGTTTGCCGCGTGGATGGCGCGCGAGCGGACCGTCCCCAACACGCCGGGGCGGCGCGAGCTGCGGCTGGAGACCGACAGCGCCGCGGTGCAGCTGCTCACGGTCCACAAGGCCAAGGGGCTGGAGTTCGACATCGTCTTCTGTCCCGAACTGTGGGATCGCAAGGAGGAGAAGAAGGTGGCCTTCGACGTGATCCCGGCGAGCGTGGTCGAGGGCGACGACGCCGTCCTCGACCTGGGAAGTCCGGAGCATGCGAAGCGGCTCAACGCGATGACCGCCGAGGCGGATGAGGAGGAGCTGCGCATCGCCTACGTGGCGCTCACGCGCGCCGTGCATCGCTGCTACGTCGCCTTTGGCGAGATCGGACAGGCGCCGAAGACGTCGGGGCATGTCGCGGCCAGCGGCCAGTCGTCGCTCGGCTGGCTGTTGCGCGATCCCGCGACGGGAACGAGCAGCCGAGCCGTGCTCAGGGCATTGGCCGACGGGAGCGGCGGGACGATGGCCCTTCGCGACATCGGACACGAGCTGCGCCGCGCCCAGGCGCCCGCTGCGGCGGCGGGGGTGGAGGCGCCCCAGCCACGGGAGTTGCACCTGGCGCGCCGGCAGCTGGCGACGTGGCAGGCGACGTCGTTCACCGGGCTCGTGGCCGACAGCTACAGCGAGGAGGGGCGCGACGTCGCCGATCCATGGCTGCGTCCCGCCGAGCCGCTCGAGCGGCGGGCCGTTGCGGGGTTTCGCGCCTTTCCCGCCGGCCGGCTGGGCGGCATCGCGCTGCACGACGTGTTCGAGGCGCTGGACTTTGCGCGCGTTGGCGAGCCGCGCACGCGGGAGATGGTCCAGCGCACGCTGGGGCGACACGGCCTCCTGGATGATGTCGCGACCGCCGAGTCGCGCGTGGAGGACGTGATGGCGATGCTCCGGGTGGTGGCGGGGGCGGCGGTGCCGGGGGCCGGCTTCTCGCTCGCCGACGTCCCCGTGCGCGCCGCGCTGCGCGAGTGGCGCTTTGACCTGTCGGTCGCGACGGCGTCGGTGCGGCGCATTGCCGACGTCCTCGCGGCGCACGGCTCCGCCCATGCGCGCGCCTATGTTCCCACGCTGCGCACGCTGCGAGATTCCGCCGCCGGCGGCTACCTGAACGGCGTGGTCGACATCGCCTTCGAACACGAGGGGCGGTGGTGGGTGATGGACTGGAAGTCCAACCACCTGGGTGACGCGGACGACGACTACCTTCCCGAGGGGCTCTCCAACGCGATGATGCAGGCGCACTACACGCTGCAGTACCACCTCTATTGCCTGGCGCTCCACCGGCACCTGCAGTGCCGGCAGCCCGGCTATGACGCGGCAAGGCACTGGGGCGGCGTGGCGTATGTCTTCCTGCGCGGCGTGGACGGTGCCAGCGCGCGCGGGTGGTTTCGCGATGCACCGTCGCCAGCGCTGCTCGAGGCGCTGGACGAGGCGCTCGGGAGGCGCGCATGACGCCGCGCGAGGAGCTGGTGCCGGCGGGCGATGCGTCGGCCGAGGCGCTGGAGGGCGCGGCCGCACCGTTCGAGGTGCGCGACCTGCTGGGGGCGCTGCACTCGGAGCGGGTGCTGGAGCCCATCGATGTGCAGCTGGCGGAGCTGTGCGTGCGGCGCGGCGACACGGGTGAGGAGGCGCTGGCCGTGGCGCTGGCCGCGGCGCTGGTGTCGCGTGCCCGGCGCGAGGGACACAGCGCGCTCACGCTGGAGCAGCTGGTGCGGCAGGCCAGGGGGTTGGTGCGCGTCGTGGTCCAGTCGATCGAGGCGGCGGGCGCCCCGGTCCCGGACGGCCTGCCCGACGGCGACGAGGGGTGGTGGCACGAACGTCTCTCCCGGTCGGCGATCGTCAGCGACGGCGTCACCCCGCCGGTGGTGCCGCTGGTGCTGCGCGACGGGCTGGTGCAGTTCCGCCGGTACTTCGACGCCGAGCAGCGCATTGCCACCACCGTGCAGCGCCTGTTGCAGCTGAGCGCACAGACCGGTGGCGATGCCTTCTCCATCATCACCGGGGGACCGGGGACCGGGAAGACGACGCGCGTTGCCGAGCTGCTGGTGGAGCTGACGCTGAAGCGGCCCGGCGTGCGCGTGGCACTGGCCGCGCCCACCGGGAAGGCGGCGGCCCGGCTCACCGACTCCATCCGGCAGCGACTGGAACGGCTGGCCGCCGACACGGGACGTCGCATCGAGTTCCCGGGCGAGGCGCGCACCCTGCACCGGCTGCTGGGCTACTCGCCGCAGCGCGACACCTTCCGCTACTCGGCCACCGACCCGCTGGACGAGGACCTGGTGATCGTGGACGAGGCGAGCATGGTCGACGTGCTCCTGCTCGACGCGCTGCTCAAGGCGCTCAGGCCCCATGCCCGCCTGATGCTCGTGGGCGACCACAACCAGCTGGCCAGCGTGGATGCCGGCGACGTGCTGGGGGCGCTGTGCCGGGCCGCGCAATCGGCCGGGCCGGGCTCGCCGTTAGGCGACCGTATCACCTGGCTCACGAAGAGCTGGCGCTTCGCCGAGCATCCCGCCATCGGGACCCTGGCCCAGGAGATCCTGGCGGGCGATGCGGAGGGGGTGCTGCGCGTGTGTGGTGATGACGCGGCGGGCGAGGTCCGGCTGCGTCCGCCAGCCGCAACCGCCGATGCGCTCGTGGAACCGGTGGTCGGGCACCTGGAGCGCTGCCTGGCAGCGGAGTCGCCCGAGGCGCTGCTCGACGCGCTGGACGGCTTCCGCATCCTGGCGCCGGAGCGCGAAGGGCGCATGGGGGTGAACGGGATCAACGCCGCGGTGGAGCGATGGCTGGCGCGGCGCGGACACGCGGTGCAGGAGCACTGGTACCACCGTCGTCCGGTGCTCGTCACCGCGAACGACTACGTGACCGGGGTCTTCAATGGCGACCTGGGCGTGGTCTGGCGGGACGGTGACACGGTGGCGGTGCACTTCCGCGCGAACGACGGCTCCATTCGCGCGGTGGCGCCGCTGCGCCTGCCCGTGACCGAGACGGCGTGGGCGATGACGGTGCACAAGGCGCAGGGATCGGAATTCGACGACGTGCTCGTGGTGGTTCCGGACTACGACAGCCGGGTGATGAGTCGCGAACTGCTGTACACGGCGGCGACGCGTGCCCGGCGTGGGGTCACGCTGGTGGCGAGCGATGCGGCGATTGGCCTGGCGGTGGGGCGGACGACGGGACGGACGAGCGGGTTGGAGGGGCGGCTGCGGGAGGCGATGGGAGGGTAGGCTCGCAGGGCCTCGTGGTGAGGCGAATGGAGGCGGACGGCCTTTGGGTCGGCGCCGTGTTGTCGACGCAACCCGGGACGCCGTGTCCGATCAGCGCGGCATCACCACGAAGGCGACACTCGCCAGCTTGTCACCCCACGCCAGCTCGATCACACCACGGGGCCCCTGCAGCGGACGAATCGTGATCGTGAAGTCCTCGGTGAAGGGAGTGGGCGTCAGTTCCAGGGGCACCCGGCCGAGGTCCCGTTGCGGATCGTACTGCGTTCCCCACTGGCCCGTCTGCGAGTTCACGATCAGGAATGCACCGTTCGCGGTCACCTGGGTCCACAGCGAGTAGACCCCCGCCGGCACGGTCAGCGACCCGAGCTGGATGGGACGCGACGTCGCGAGCAGCGTCGCTTCGTTCGCGCCCGTGCGCCAGATCGAATCCGTCGGGATCAGGGCACCGCCCCACACGGTGCGCCCACGCACCGCCGGGCTTCCGTAGTTGATCACGATGGGCGCCTGACTGATCGATGCAAACGCGACCTGCCGCGGCGAAAGCACGCCGGTCGGCTTCATGCCGCGGGCGATTGCCGCCAGGTCGAGGCGGCCGCTCGAACGCGTCCCGATCGCCTTGTTCGTCGTGTAGGCCCCGTTGGTGCTCACCAGCTGCCCGCGGCCGTCGAACAGGAGCGACATCGCGTAGGGAGCGCCGCGCAGGCGGAGCGTGTCGCCCCGGAACGCCTCCAGTCCCAGGTAGCCAACGGTATTCCCCGCAAGGGGAACAGCCGGGACCGAGTCGTGCGGCGTGCGAGCGCGCAGGAGCTCGAGCGGGGCATACACGAACACGGGGAGCGCTGGGAACGCGTGCGGTGCGGCGAAGGTGCGCGACGATTGGCTGTCTGCGAAGACGAGCGTGCGCGTCGCGGAGTCGGCACGGAACGAGAAGCGATACTCGACCGGGCTGTTAGGCAGGGCGCTGCCGTCGGCAGCGGTCCGCTTCACCGTGGCCGCGGCCACGCGGCCACCGGCGAGGGTGATGTCGTACTGCGTGCGCGTGACAGCTGCGCCGCTCCGGGTCACCATCTCGCCAGCGAATCGGGTTGGCGTGCGGGTGAACTGCTCGATGGCCACCGTATCGCGGCCGAGTCGGTACACGATGGTGCCGTCCTGGGCGAGCGGGGCCCGGGCAACAAGTGCGAGGGCGCTGCCGGCGAGGACGAGGCGGAGGTGGAGGGTCATCATGCGCGGAATATCGATCGGCGTTCCCGTCGGCGC
>CAZVDJ010000205.1:0-7104 GCA_964626245.1 uncultured Gemmatimonadaceae bacterium | reverse complement strand
GGTCATGCGGTACCTGCACCCGGACCGCGCGCGCGTCGCCGACGCTGGCAAAGTGCGGCAGCGAGTCGGCGGCCGTGGGGTTGGCGAGCGGGAACGCGGCGTCGCCTTCCCGTTCCGCATCGGCCCCCGGCACGGGCGAGTGCGGCCGCTGCAGCTTCCAGCCGATGACGAGGCGATCGGTGGGGAGCGTGCCGTGCAGCGTGCTCCCCGTGTTGGCTCCGTACATGTTCTCCGCGTACTCGAGCGGCCGCGCTCCCAGCCGGTTGATGTTGAAGTGCGCGTTGCGAGCCACCAGCGGATCACACGTCCACAGCATCAACTCCACCCCCAGGGCCCGCACCTGCTCGCGCTGGTAGTGCTTCAGCCGGTCGCCGATGTGGTGGCCGCGCGCCTCCTCGCGCACGGCGAGCATGTCCGACCAGTGGGCGGGCTTGCCGTCACGGATCCCGGTGAGGCCGAAGACGAAGCCCACCATGCGGTCGTTGGCATCGAAGGCACCCGCGGTCACGCCGCCGATCTTCTGCGAGACGCGCAGGATCGCCGCCGGGACGCGCTCGGAGAAGCCGCGCCCCCAGGTCTCCTCCTGGATCTCGCAGCACTCCGTGTACTCCTCGAGCGTGCGAAGGTCGCGGATGGTCACACGGTCGAGCGGATGGGTCATGACGGGACTCGCGCGGCGGACGAAGGGACGTCACGTTACCGGAATCGCCGAGATGGCGAAACGGAGCAGAATTGTATACAATTTTCGCCACGTTGAGAAGACCCGGCTTGGCCAGGCCAACGGAGGGAGGATGACGGGAGCCACTCGCAGAGCCACCCCGCCGCGCGCCGCGCGCCCCGAGATCGTCTATCGGAAGCTGCGCGAGCTCATCGTTCGCGGGCAGCTCGCGCCGGGCACGCGCATCGTCGAGACCGACGTCGCCCAGCGCCTGGGCGTCAGCCGCACCCCCGTGCGCGGGGCGCTCCAGCGCCTGCAGCAGGAAGGGTACATCCTCGACTCCCCGGCCCTGCAGCAATCGAGGCCCACCGTGGCCCCGCTCACGCGAGAGGACGCGCGCGAACTCTTCTCCATCGTGGCCGAACTGGAGGGGCTCGCCGCCCGATTCGCCGCCCAGCGCGACGGTGCCGAGCGCGACAAGCTCGTGAGCGACCTCACCAGCATCAACGAGCAGTTCCGGAAGGCCTCCGAGGCCCGCCAGCAGAATCACAGTCGCCTGTGGGAGCTGGACGAGAAGTTCCATCGACGCTACGTGGAGGCCGGCGCCGGCCCGCGGCTCCTCGCCCTCTTCGAGGCGGTCAAGCCGCAGGCAGAACGCTACGAGCGCATCTACGTCAGCCTCCTCTCGCGCGACCTGGCGCCGTCCATCGCCGAACACCACCTGATCATCCGCGCCATCAAGTCGGGCAACGCCGACACCGCGCAACACGCCGTTCAGACCAACTGGCGCAACGCCGCCGAGCGCCTGGGCAACGCGATCTCCAACGTGGGTGAGCGCGGGCAGTGGTAGCAGCCGCCCGCCACGCCGGTCACCGCCAGGTGGTTCGTCAGGCGCCGGTCCGGCCGCGTTTCCTCGCACGACGCTCCCCTCCTTCACACGATCCCCCGGCATGACCTCCCGTCGCGACGTCGTCAGAACCCTGGGGCTGGCCGCCGTTGGCGTCCCCTTCCTCAACCGCGGCCGCTTTCCGCTCTTTCCCGGCCAGGCCCCCGACTACTCGGCGCGCTGCATTCGCCTGGTGCAGGAGTCCATCGTCGTGGACATGCTGGGCCTCCTCTCCATCGGCCCCGACGGCGACAAGTGGATGCGAGACCCCGACACCTTCACCGAGAAGGACCTCCAGCGCTTTCGCGATTCGGGGATCAACGTGCTGCACCCGGCGGTCGGCACCGGCGGGCCCAACGCGTACGAGTCCACCTTCTGGTTCCTGAGCGGTCATAACGGCTTCATCTCGGCGCATACCGATGCCTTCATGCGCATCGACAGCGTCGACGACTTTGCCAAGGCAAAGGCGGCCCGGAAGATCGGCGTCATCCTGGGCGTGCAGAACTCCGAGCATTTCCGCACGCTGCAGGACGTGGATCGATTCCATTCCATGGGGCAGCGTGTCTCACAGCTCACATACAACTCGCGCAACCTGTACGGCAACGGCTCCACCGAGCGCCGCGACGAGGGGTTGAGCGATCGCGGCGTGGCGCTGGTCGAGAAGATGAACCAGGTGGGGATGGCCGTGGACACGGGCCATTGCGGCGATCGCACCACGCTCGACGCCTTCGAGGTCTCCAAGAAGCCCGTCCTCATCACGCACTCCAACGTGCGCGCCCTCAACCCGGGGCACCCGCGCTGCAAGCCCGATGAAGTGATTCGCGCCTGCGGCAAGGCCGGGAGCGTCATGGGGATCACGGGGGTGCGCAACTTCGTGAAGGCGACGGAGCCCACCACGATCGAGGACGTGCTCGACCAGTTCGACTACGTGGCCAGGATGATCGGCGTGGAGCACGTGGGCGTGGGGAGCGACATCGACCTCGACGGCTACGACGACCTGCCGCCTGAGCAGTACCGGCAGCTCAAGGCCAGCTACAAGGGGAGCTATGCCTTCCGCGACAAGATCGACATCGAGGGGATCGATCATCCCAAGCGGATGTTCGACCTGACGGAGGGGCTCATTCGCCGCCGCTACACCGACGCGCAGATCACCGGGATCCTCGGCGGGAACTTCATCCGTGTCTTCGGCGAGATCTGGCGCAAGGGGTAGGCGACCCCCCGCCCGCGCATGACGGCCGCGGACCGCACCGGCGCATCACTGCCGGCGGAGTCGCTGGCGCACCTGCTTCGCCGCCGGGCGGCGGCCCGCCCCACGCAGGAGCTGCTGCGCTTTGGTGAGCGGTCGCTCACCTGCGCCGAGGTGGAGGATTGTGCCGGGCGGCTGGCGAACGTGCTGCGCGCGCAGGGCGTGGCGCACGGTGATCGCGTGGGCGTGATGCTCCCCAACGGGGTCGACTTTCCCGTCGCCTGGCTGGCGATCGCCACGCTGGGCGCCGTGATGGTCCCGCTCAACGTGCAGTACCTCGCGCGGGAACTGGCGTACACGTTAGGCGACTCGGGGGCGTCGTGCGTCCTCGTCGACCCGTCGCTGGCCGCGCCCCTGCGCGAGGCCGCGACGTCGCTCCCAGAGCTGCGCACGGTGCTCGAGGTACCACCGGGAAGCGCGACAGGGCGCGGCGACGGCGCGCTGGCTGCTGCGGTGCGCGACGCCCCGGCCACGGCCTCCCTTGACGGCGTCTCGTCCGGCGACCTCCTCAACATCCAGTACACGTCGGGCACGACCGGCGCCCCCAAGGGGTGCATGCTCACGCACGAGTACTGGTTGCGACTGGCGGTGCGCTCGGCGGAGTTCGCGCGGCTCTCGGCCGACGACGTCGTGCTCACCGCGCAGCCGTTCTACTACATGGATCCGCAGTGGAACGTGGCGATGTGCCTGCTGGCGGGGTGCCCGCTGGTGATCCTGCCCCGCTTCTCCGCCTCCACCTTCTGGGCGTCGGTCAAGGCGACGGGGACGACGTTCTTCTACGTGCTCGGCACCATGCCCGTCTTCCTGCTCAAGCAGCCGCCCGATCCCGCGGTCGAGCGCGGGCACCGCGTTCGCTTCGTGGGGTGCTCGGGGATCGTGCCGCAGCTGCATGCCGAATTCGAGGCGCGTTGGGGCGTGCCGTGGCGCGAGGCGTTCGGCATGACCGAGACCGGCGTCGACCTCGCCGTCCCGGTTGAGGAGACAGACTGCGTGGGGAGTGGGACGGTCGGACGCCCGGTGCCGGGCAAGGAAGCGCGCATCGTCGGTCCCGACGGCCGCGTGCTTGGCGACGGCGTGGTGGGCGAGCTCTGCGTGCGCGGTTCGGGGATGATGCTCGGATACTGGAACAACCCCGCCGCGACGTCGGAGCGTCTGCGCGACGGATGGCTGCACACCGGCGACCTCGCCGTGCGCGATGCACGGGGCAACTACCGCATCGTCGGCCGGCTGAAGGAGATGATCCGTCGCACGGGCGAGAACATCTCGGCCGCCGAGGTGGAGGGAGTGCTGGCCCAGCACCCGGCGGTGCGCGGGGCGGCAGTCGTGCCGGTCCCCGATCCCTTGCGCGGCGAGGAGGTGAAGGCGTTCATCCAGCTGCAACCCGGATGCGACGACATCGACCCGGCGTCCATCATCGACATTACCCGTGCCAACCTGGCGGCGTTCAAGGTGCCGCGCTTCGTGGAGTTCGTGCGCGAGCTGCCGCGCACGCCGTCGGAGAAGGTGGCCAAGCACGAGTTGCTATCGCGCAAGGCCGATCAGCGCGCGGGGGCATGGGACGCGACCACCGGAGCCTGGGGATGACCGAGACGTTCCTGCTGGAGGCCACGGACGGGGTGCTCACCGTGACCTTCAACCGTCCCGAGCGGCTGAATGCCTTTCGCCGCACGGAGTATCATCGCTTTCGCGACCTGCTGGGTGAGATCGAGCAGGATTCGTCGGTCCGCGTGGTGGTGCTGACCGGGCGCGGGCGCGGCTTCTGCGCCGGCGAGGACCTGAAGGAGCTGGACGCCACGGGCGCGCAGGAGGACGAGGGGCTTTCCCGGGAGAACGCCCTGGTCCTGCAGGACATCACGCGCCGCATCGTCCGCAGCGATCGGGTCTACCTGGCGGCGGTCAATGGCGTGGCTGCCGGATTCGGCGCGGAACTGGCGTGCGCCTGCGACATCCGGGTGGCCGCTGAAGGGGCGAGGTTCCTCTTTCCCGAGGTCAGGCGCGGCCTCTTCATCACCAACGGGATCTCGTACCTGCTCCCGCGGCTGGTTGGCGACAACTGGGCGGCCACCCTGCTGCTCACGGGCGACAGCATCGACGCCCATGTGGCACACCGCATCGGTCTCGTGTCGCACCTGGTGCCCAACGATTCGCTGCCAGTCATTGCACGCGAGACGGCGCGCGCGATCGCGGCGCATGCGCCCACCTCGGTGCGGCTCACGAAGCGCATCCTGCGCGCCGACGTGGAGGGCATCGAACGGGCGCTGGCCAGCGAGGTCGACCATCTCGACGCGGTGATCGCGTCGGGCGAGTACGTGGAGGGTGCGCGGGCCTTCGTGGAGAAGCGACTCCCCCGCTATCGAGGATAGGCGCCCATGTTGAAGAAGGCGGCGATCGGTCTGCTCGGGCTGGTGGTGGCATTGCTGCTGGCGGTCTTCGTCCTGGCGGCCACGGCGCACGACGCGGGCGACGACGTGCTGGCCACGGGCGACCGCCGGAACCAGGCGCGCTACCTCCCCATGCACGACGGCGTGCAGGTCGCCATCGACCTGTGGCTTCCGCCGAAGCTGGCGAGCACCGACCGGATCCCCACGCTGATCAAGTCGACGCGTTATGTGCGCGCGACCGAACCCGGCGTGCTCGCGCGTGCGGCGATCGCGCTGGGGCGGTCGTCCACGCTCGACCCTCGGCTCGCGTCGATCCTGGAGGCGGGATATGCGGTGGTCCTGGTCGATGCGCGCGGCAGCGGCGCCTCGACGGGGCGGCGGCTGATCGAGTGGTCGCCCGACGAGCTGGCCGACATGGGCGAAGTGGTCGATTGGGTCGTGCGGCAGCCGTGGTCGAATGGCCGTGTGGGTGGCTGGGGGGTGTCGTACGAGGGGAACACGGCGGAGATGCTGGCGGCCACCGGGCGCGCGGCGGTGAAGGGCGTTGCCCCCCTGTACGACGACTACGACGCGCCGCTCGACCTCGCGATGCCGGGCGGTGTCCTGCTGCAAGGATTCCTGTCCGCATGGGGGAACGCGAACAACGGACTCGACGCGAACGACTATTGCCGGCTCACCGGGGCGACCGGCCTCGCCTGCACCGTCCAGCGACTCTTCCTCAAGGGGATCAAGCCGGTGGATGCCGATCGCGGCGGGCGCATGCTCGACTCGATTGTCAGGGAGCGACGCAACTACGACGTGCTGGCCGAGATGCAGCGGCTGGAGACTCCCCGCGACACCTTTCCGACGTCGAGGCTCACCTTCGCCGATGTGTCGCCGTACGGCATGCGCGACCGGACCGAGCCGCTCGGAACGCCGATGCTGGTGCGCGTGGGGTGGCTCGATGCGGGGACTGTCAACGTCGCGTTAGGTCGCTTCTTCACGCTCAAGGTGCCGCAGCGACTGGAGATCGGGCCCTGGAGTCATGGGGGCGGGGAGCACATCGATCCGTTCCTGCCCGAGTCGACGGCCACGACGCCCTCGTCCGCGGAGCAGCAGCGACAGATGCTCGCCTTCTTCGACGGACTGCTCAAGGGAGACGGGGGCCAACGGCCGGCGCATGAGATCCGGTACTACACCATGAACGACGGGCGCTGGCGCACCACGACGCAGTGGCCACCCGAGGGGATGACGCCGGTGCGGTGGTACCTGGGGGCCGGTCACACCCTGACGCGCACCGCGCCGGAGGGCCCGGCCGGGAGCGATCGGTACACGGTGGACACCACGGCGACGACCGGGGGGCGAACGCGGTGGCACACCCAGCTTGGCGGGAGCGACGTGGTCTACGAGGACCGGCAGGCGCAGGACGCCAGGCTGCTGACCTACACGAGCGAACCACTCGCCACCGATGTGGAGGTCACCGGCATACCGGTGGTCTGGCTCAGGGTGGCATCGACGCATGATGACGGCGCCTTCTTCGCCTACCTGGAGGATGTGGCGCCGGACGGGCGCGTGACGTACGTAACGGAGGGGATGCTGCGCGCGCGGCATCGCAAGGTGTCGGAGTCGCCGCCCCCGTACCGCACGTTCGGGCCGGTGCACACCTACACCCGCGCCGACGCGATGCCGCTCGTCCCGGGGGAAGTGGCGGACATCCCGTTCGAGCTGTTCGCGACGTCGGTGCGGGTGAAGGCGGGGCACCGCCTCCGGCTCGCGTTAGGCGGCGCCGACCGGTCGATGTTCGCGATGTATCCCCCGGCGGCTGCGCCCACCTGGACGGTGCACCGTGGCGGTGCCGCCCCGTCCTGGCTGGAACTTCCGATGCGCGAGCGCCCGTAGATCCCGCGTCCGGCCCGCTCTCCCGGCCCGGACTCCCGGTTCTCTCCCCCGACCC
>CAZVDJ010000204.1:0-7121 GCA_964626245.1 uncultured Gemmatimonadaceae bacterium | reverse complement strand
GCGGGGGTGGGCAAGCCGATCAACGCGGTCGGGGCGGGCACCGGGCGCGATGGCATTCACGGCGCCTCGTTCGCGTCCGAGGACTTGACCGAGGCGAGCGAGGCCAAGCGCCCGCGCGTGCAGGTGGGCGACCCGTTCACGGAGAAGCTCCTGCTCGAAGCGTCGCTCGAGCTCATCCGCAGCGGCCACATCGTCGCCATCCAGGACATGGGGGCGGCGGGACTCACCAGCTCGTCGGCCGAGATGGCGGCGCGCGGTGACGTGGGCGTCACCATTGACACGTCTCGCGTCCCGGTTCGCGAAGTCGGGATGACGCCGTACGAGATCCTCCTCTCCGAATCGCAGGAGCGCATGCTGGTCGTGGCCCGGAAGGGGCACGAGTCGGAGGTGAAGGCGATCCTGGAGAAGTGGGACCTGACGGCGGAGGTGATCGGCGAGGTGATCGCCGAGCCGGTGTATCGCGTGACCGAGGGCGATCGCGTGGTGGCGGAGTTTCCGGGCTCCAAGCTGGTGACGGAATGTCCGGTCTACTTCCCGGAAGCGCGGGAGGGCGAGGCGGTGCAGGCGCTGCGGGCGCGCGACCCGCACGCGGTGGCGCCACGCCCCGAGGAGGCCGACCCGGTGTGGACGCTCACGCAGTTGCTGTCCTCCCCAACGATCGCCAGCAAGACGTGGGTGTATCGCCAGTACGACTCCACGGTGCGCGCCAGCACGGTGGTGGGGCCCGGCCCCGCCGACGCCGCGGTGGTGCGGCTCCCGGGGACCAACAAGGCCATTGCCGTCAAGACCGACTGCAATGGGCGCTACGTCTACCTCGAACCGCGCACCGGTGGCCGCATCGCCGTGGCGGAGTCGGCGCGCAACGTGGCGTGCACCGGGGCCCGCCCCAAGGCCATCACCAACTGCCTCAACTTCGGCAACCCGAAGCGGCCCGAGGTTTTCTTCCAGTTCCGCGAGGCGGTGGCCGGGATGGGCGAGGCGTGCTCGGCGTTAGGCACGCCGGTCACGGGGGGCAACGTGTCGTTCTACAACGAGAGCCCCATCTCCGCCGTCTTCCCCACCCCGACCGTCGGCATGGTGGGGCTCCTGGACGACGTCGCGCGTGCGACGCGTGCGACCTTCACCACGCCGGGCGACGCCATCGTCCTGCTGGGTGACTGCACCGACGAGTTGGGGGGCAGCGAGTACCTCTCCCGCATCCACGGCCTCACCATCGGGGCGCCGCCTCGCTGCAACCTGGAGGCGGAGCAGCGGCTGGTCGACCTCCTGCTCGCCTGTATCGAGGCGGGGCACGTCACCTCGGCGCACGACTGTTCTGACGGCGGCCTGGCCGTGGCGCTGGCCGAAAGCGCCATGATGGATCGCGAGGCGCCCTTCGGCGTCGAGGCCGACCTGTCGGCGTGGGCCGCGCTCCCCATGCGCGCGCTCCTCTTCGGTGAGGCGCAGGGACGCATCGTCGTCTCGACTGGCGCCCCTGACGCCATCCTCACGGCGGCCGCGCGAGCGGGCGTCCCTGCCCGCGTCGTGGGGACGGTGGGCGCCGCCGACGGGACCTTCCGGTTACGCTTCAGCGGTGGGGTGCTGCAGTGTCCCGTTGCGACACTCGCTGAGGCGTTTCACGACGCCATTCCCCGCATCATGACCCGCGTGGCGGTCGCGAGCGCCGAGCAGGGTGCCGCGGGCGAAGCGGCCGTGGGCGCTGGCGCGCAGGAGGGCTGAGCGATGTGTGGCATCTTTGGAGTCTACGGAAACGAACAGGCGGCAGCGATCACGCACCTGGGCCTCTACTCGCTCCAGCACCGCGGCCAGGAGTCCGCCGGCATCGTGGCGGTGGACGGCGATGCCGTGGCGCGAGGGACCCGCAAGATGGGGCTCGTGGGCGAGGGACTCTCGCCGCGCGAGCTCGAGTCGCTGCCCGGGCGCCTCGCCATCGGGCACACCCGCTACAGCACGGCCGGCTCGTCCACCATCGAGAATGCCCAACCCGTGCTGGCGCGCTTCAAGGGCGGGCACATCGCCCTCGCGCACAACGGCAACCTGACCAACGCGCTGGAAATCCGCTCCAAGCTCGAGGATTCAGGGTCGATCTTCGCCTCGACCATGGACAGCGAAGTCATCGTCCACCGGTTGGCGCGCGCGAGCGAGGGGCTGCCCGAGCACATGCTGGCGCAGGCGCTGCGGGGCGTGGAGGGCGCCTATTGCCTGGTCGTCGCCATCGGCGAGACGCTGCTGGCCGCGCGTGACCCGCGCGGCTGGCGCCCCCTCGTGGTCGGGCGGCTGGGCGACGGCTTCGTCTTCGCGTCCGAGACCTGCGCGCTGGACATCGTGGGGGCCACCCTCGTCCGCGAGGTGCAACCCGGGGAGATCATCGCCGTCGATCGCGATGGGCTGCGGAGCTTCCAGGCCGAGCCGGCCCGCCAGCTGCAGCGGTGCGTCTTCGAGCACGTCTACTTCGCCCGCCCCGATTCCTACGTCTTTGGCGGATCGGTCGACCGGGCGCGCCGGGCGCTGGGCCACCGGTTGGCCGAGGAGGCGCCGGCCCCGGGCGCCGAACTGGTCTTCGCCGTCCCCGATTCCTCCAATGCGGCAGCACTCGGCTATGCCGAGCGATCGGGGCTCCCGCTCGAGCTCGCGTTGATCCGCAACCACTACGTGGGCAGGACCTTCATCCAGCCCACGCAGTCGGGGCGCGACGCCAAGGTCAAGGTGAAGTTCAACCCGGTGCGCGAGGTCCTGGCCGGCAAGAGTGTGGTGATGGTGGACGACTCCATCGTGCGGGGGACCACCACCAAGGGGCTCGTGGCCCTCGTTCGCGGGGCCGGTGCCAGGGAAGTGCACATGCGCGTCTCCTCACCGCCCATCATCGGTCCGTGCTACTACGGGATCGACACCCCCAACCGGGACGAGCTCATCGCCGCCAACCACTCCGTCGAGGAGATCGCGCGACTCATCGGGGTGGACTCGCTGGCGTATCTCTCCCTCGACGGCATGCTGCGTGCTGTTCCTGGAGGGCCGGACGGCTTCTGTCACGCCTGCTTCTCGGGAGTCTATCCAACGGCGGCCCCCACCCTCCCCATCCAGCTCCATCGCGCCGCGAAAGAAACGGTTGGGGTCTAGCGCATCGTCCATGAACGCCACGCGGCACGTCTACTTCTTCGGCAACGGCTCGGCGGACGGCACCCGTGACATGAAGGGGGTGCTGGGCGGCAAGGGGGCCAACCTGGCCGAGATGACCAACCTCGGCGTCCCCGTCCCCCCGGGCTTCACCATCGCCTGCAGCAGCTGTGTGGACTTCCTGGCGGGCGGGCAGCGCGCCCCCGGGCTCGCAGAAGAGGTGGCCGCCAACCTCTCGCGGCTGGAGGAGGCGTCCGGGCGTGGCTTCGGGAACGCCCGCAATCCCCTGCTCGTCTCGGTCCGTTCCGGCGCCGCCGTCTCCATGCCGGGGATGATGGAGACGATCCTCAACCTCGGCCTCAACGACCGCACCGTGCAGGGGCTGGCGCAGCAGAGCGGCAACGCGCGCTTTGCCTACGACTCCTATCGCCGTTTCCTGCAGATGTACGGCGACGTCGTGCTGGGGGTGCCGGTGCACGACTTCGAGCACCTGCTGGTGGCCAAGCGCCTGATGACCGGGGCGCACACCGACGCCGAGCTCGACGAGCACACCCTGCGCAACCTGGTGGAGGAGTACAAGTCGCTCATCCGCAACGCCACCGGGCGGGACTTCCCCATGGACGTGCAGGAGCAGCTGTGGGGGGCGATCGAGGCGGTGTGGAAGTCGTGGACGCTGAAGAAGGCGGTGGACTATCGCCGCGTGAACGGCATCCCCGACGACCTGGGGACGGCGGTGAACATCGTCGCCATGGTCTACGGCAACATGGGCAACGACTCGGGAACCGGCGTCGCCTTCACGCGCGATCCATCCACCGGGGAACGCACGTTCTACGGCGAGTTCCTGGTGAACGCGCAGGGCGAGGACGTCGTCGCCGGCATTCGCACGCCGCTCCACATCGACGAGATGGCCGAGCGGCTGCCGGGGGCCTACGCCGACCTGCTGCGAGTGCAGGAGTTGCTCGAACGGCACTTTCGCGACATGCAGGACCTGGAGTTCACGGTGGAGCGCGGCACGCTCTACCTCCTCCAGACCCGCACGGGCAAGCGCACCGCGGCCGCGGCCATCCGCATCGCCGGGGAGATGGTGGACGAGGGGCTGATCACGAACGCCGAGGCGCTGCTGCGGGTGAACGCCGCGCAGCTCGACCAGCTCCTGCATCCCGTGATTGATCCGTCCGCGCACGCGCGTCCCATCGCGGTGGGGCTCCCGGCGTCGCCCGGCGCCGCGGCGGGGATGGCGGTCTTCGATCCCGACGTGGCCGAGGCGCGCGCCGCGGAGGGGCAGTCGGTGATCCTCGTGCGCGACGAGACCACCCCCGAGGATTTTCACGGCATCGTGGCCGCCCGCGCCGTCCTGACCTCGCGCGGCGGCATGACGTCGCACGCCGCCGTCGTGGCGCGCGGGATGGGCAAGTGCGCCGTCGTCGGCTGCAAGGACATCGCGGTCGACGTGCGCAACCGGCACTTCTCGGTGAATGGCACGACCATCGCCGAGGGCGACTGGATCACCCTCGATGGCGGGACTGGCCGGATCTTTCCCGGCGACCTCCCCACCATTCCGTCCGAGGTGGTCCGCGTCACCAGCGGGCAGCTCGCGGCGGCGTCGGCGCCGTTGTACCAGGCCTACCATCGCGTCCTGTCCTGGGCCGACGAGGCCCGGCGGCTGCGCGTGCGCGCCAACGCCGACACGCCGCGCGACGCGCGCATCGCCCGCGGCTTCGGCGCCGAGGGGATCGGGTTGTGCCGCACCGAGCACATGTTCTTCGAGGGCGACCGCATCCAGACCATGCGCGAGATGATCGTCGCCCGCGATGAAGGGGGACGGCGACGCGCGCTGCAGCGCCTGCTCCCCATGCAGCGCTCGGACTTCGAGGCGATCTTCGAGGCGATGCACGGCTATCCCGTCAACATCCGGCTCCTCGATCCGCCGTTGCACGAGTTCCTGCCGCACGGCGGCGAGGAGTCCAAGCTCCTCGCGCGCCAGCTCAAGCTCACGCGGCAGGAGCTGCTGCGAATCGTTGACGGGCTTCGCGAATCCAACCCGATGCTTGGCCACCGGGGATGCCGGCTGGGCATCACCTTTCCCGAGATCACCGAGATGCAGGGGCGCGCGATCTTCGAGGCGGCCGTGCGCGCCAAGCGGCGCGGCATCGAGGTGCACGTGGAGATCATGATCCCGCTCGTCGCCACGGTGCGGGAGTTCCAGCACCAGCGCGCGATCCTGGAGGAGTGCCACCAGCACGTGGCGCGAGCCATGGGTGAGGAGCTCGACTACCAGATCGGGACGATGATCGAGCTCCCCCGCGCCGCCCTCACCGCCGGCCCGATCGCCGCCGACGCGCAGTTCTTCTCCTTCGGCACGAACGACCTCACGCAGACCACCCTGGGCCTCTCGCGCGACGACGCGGGTCGCTTTCTCCCGTACTACGTGGAGAAGGGGATCCTCCCCGACGATCCCTTCCAGGTGCTCGACGTTACCGGCGTGGGCAAGCTGATCGAGATGGCGGTAAAGGACGGGCGAGAGGCGCGACCCGGGCTCAAGACCGGCATCTGCGGCGAGCACGGTGGCGAGCCTCGCTCGGTAGGGTTCTGCCACCGCGCCGGGTTGGACTACGTCTCGTGCTCGCCCTTCCGCGTCCCGATTGCGCGACTGGCCGCTGCCCAGGCTGCGCTGAGCTGACGGCGGCGGCGCCCAGCGGGCCCGGCGGCGCCCTGCGGAACATGGCGCGGCGTTAGGCGGTCCCCGCCGCCACCGCGGCCGCGCCGTCAGGCGAACGCCAGCGCGTCCTCGAGTGCCGCCAGCAGGTGCTCCAGGGGCTCCAGCCCCACGTGCAGGCGGATGAGCGCTCCCCCGCGCCACGGACGCACCTTGCGGGGGACGTGCGACACGCCGCCTGGCAGCTCGGCGGGCATGACGAGCGACTCGAAGGCACCCCACGAGTAGCCCAACCCGAACCACCCGCCTCGCGCCAGCCGGTCGGCGACAGCCGCCGCCGCATCGGGAGAGGCCGGCGTTCCATCGGGGGCGAGGAGCTCGAACGACAGGAGTCCGTTGCTCCCGGTGAAGTCACGACGCCACAGCTCGTGCCCCGGCGAGCCGGGAAGCGCCGGATGCAGCACCGCGCCCACGCGCCGATGTGCCCGGAGCCATTCGGCCACTGCGAGTGCCTGCTTCGCGTGACGCTCGAGGCGGATGTCGACGGTGCGCGCGCCACGAATCGCCAGCGCGGCGTCGTCACCCGGGGCACAAAGCCCCAGGTCGTATGACGCGCCCCGCACCAGCCGCCAGCTGCGTGCGTTGGCGATCACCGCGCCCAGGACGAAATCGGCATGTCCTCCCCAGTACTTCGTGAGGGGGACGATCGAGACGTCCACCCCCATCGCGAGGGGCGTGAGGAGACCAGGCGACCCCCACGCGTTGTCGATCAGCGTGTACAGCGGCGTCCCGCGCGCCGACTCGGCCTGCCGTGCGGCGGCGACGATGGCGGGGACGTCCTGCACCTCGAACGTGAAGCTCGCGGGACTCTCCAGGAAGATCGCGCGTGTGGTCGGGCGGATCAGCGTGGCGATCGCCGAGCCTGCGTGCGGATCGTAGTACTCGGTCTCCACGCCCATGCGCCGCAGGAGCCCATCGCAGAGTCCCCGTGTGGGGCCGTATGACGTGTCGACGACGAGCAAGTGGTCGCCCGTTCGAAGCAGCGAGAGGAGCGCGAGCGAGACCGCCCCGAGCCCCGACGGCGCGTACGCCACGCCTGCACCTCCCTCGCGCTCGAGCAGCATCCGGCTCAGCGTTCCGGTGGTCGGCGTCCCGAAGGTGGCGTACATGCTCACGGCCCGATCGGCGAGCTGGTCCCGGTGCACCTGGCTCAGGTGCGCTATCGAGTCGAAGAGAATGGTCGACGTGCGGTAGACCGGCGGGTTCGGCATGCGGAAGCGCCCGGCATTCATCTCGGGCGGGTCCACGTCGTGTCGCGATTGCTCGGTCATGTCCGGCGGCGATGGGCGGG